>JAFULN010000004.1 GCA_017473335.1 Erysipelotrichaceae bacterium | reverse complement strand
TTCCTCCTTGTTTCTTCTTGCTTTTGTGATTTCGCAGACCACATTCGCATTATACTCGCAAGGAGGATCTTTTTCATTATCTCTCCGCTTAAGCTTTTCTTTACCCCCAGACTATCTGGGGGTTTTATTGTATACAAAAAAAGAGTTCGGAATCCGAACTCTTTTGTGTTTTTATACAAGCTGTTTGTACAGATTGTGATATTCAACTGCACTTGTATTCCAGCTGACATCCTTATTCATGGCATTCAAAACAAGCTGATCCCATGCATGACGATGGAAGTAATATGTATCCATCGCCAGACGGATGCAGTTCATCATTTCATCAGCATTGATATTTGTGAAACTGAAACCTGTACCTTCACCAGTATACTGGTTATAAGGCTGTACAGTATCACGCAGACCGCCTGTTTCTCTTACCAAAGGAAGTGATCCATAACGCATTGCGTTCAGCTGAGAAATACCGCATGGTTCAAATGCAGAAGGCATCAGGAACAAGTCAGAACCAGCATAGATTCTGTGTGCAAGAGCTTCATTGTATCCACAATAGAAGACAGCACGACGACGATACTGATGTTCCATGCCTTTCAATGCATTTTCAATCCCCTTGTCACCACTGCCAAGAACTACAAACTGAACATCTCCACTCATCAAATCATGAAGACGGTTAATCACCATATCCATACCCTTCTGAGTTGTTAAACGAGATACCAAACCAATCAGCAGAACATTTGGATCTTCACGAAGACCTAAGTCTCTCTGCAGAGCTGCTTTGTTTGCAGCCTTACCAGCTTTCCAGTTTCCTGTATCATAATTTTCAGTCAGTGTCTTGTCTGTAGCAGGATCCCAAACTGCCATATCGATGCCATTAACGATACCTGACAAATCACCCTGACGCATTCTCAGTACATCTTCCATCTTTTCACCAAAGTATGGAGTCAGAATTTCCTGAGAATATGTAGGAGATACTGTAGTAATCTTATCAGACAGAACTACGCCAGCTTTCAGATAGCTAATGCAGTTGTCATGGAAACGCAGTGTTCCATTTGCATACCATTCATATGGAATGCCAAAATATGACCAAAGCTTATCTGCTGAGTAGATTCCCTGGAACAGCAAGTTATGAATTGTATAAACAAACTTCACACTCTGCATAGCTTCATCATTTGCATAATGAATCTTTGCAATTGCAGGAATCATACCAGTCTGCCAGTCATGGCAATGTACAACTTCAGGCATCCATCCAACAACGTTAAACATTTCAAGCACTACTTTATCAAAGAATGCAAAACGTTCACCATCATCATCATATCCATACAGAGTATCTCTTTCAAAATAACCTGCATGTTCTACAAAATAGAATGGAATTCCATCAGCTTCAGTCTTGTAGTAAGTTGCTATAGTATGAATGTCACCACTGTGAACTTCACATGAGCCAACTCTTTCAAAGTTTGCACGGTCTTTTTCTGCTGTCTTTTTGTACATAGGCAGAACAACACGTACATCCACGCCATTTTCCTTCAGGATTTTAGGCAGACTACCAATAACATCTGCAAGACCACCAGTTTTAATAAATGGCAAACCTTCAGATGCCGCAAACAATACTCTCATAGGATCCTCCTAGATTCTGTCAGCGCGCTTAACATAGATAGGCGCATCAGCAGTACCATTCAGCTTCTTGACATGGTTAACAATAGCGTCTTTATCTACAACAACGTTGTCCAGCTTAGCGTTTTCACCGATAAAGCTGTCAGCGCAGATAACACTGTTTTTAACAACAGCACCCTTCTTTACAACAACATTACGTCCCAGAACGCAGTTTTCAACTGTACCTTCAATATAGCAGCCATTTGCAACCAAAGATGCTTTTACCTTAGAGCCAGGTGCATACTGAGTAGGTGCTGAGTCGTTTGTCTTTGTCAGGATAGGCCATCCTTCTTTAAAGATTTCTTCAGCAGCTTTGTGATCAACCAATTCCATATGTGTCAAATGGAAAGTTCTCAGTGAGCTGATGCAGCAAACCTTATTTGTCTGACGATATCCGCCAACTTTCACTTCTGAACATACATCACGAATGATATCTTTCAGCCAGTACAGCGCAGACGTTTCATCAGCCTTCTTAACCAGTTCAATAAAGAACTTGCGTTCCATCACATAAGTTTCCAATGACAGTTCAACGTTCTTGTTTTTACCAATATTTGGTTCAATCTTTGTAACGCGACCTTCTTCATCAAGAGTCAGTGTATCGCATTCCAGACAGTTCTTGTCTGCATTTTCCAGAGCTGTATAAACAACAGTAATGTCATTACCAGCTTCTACATGGTGCTTAATAACTTCGCTGTAGTCGCAGCAGTGCACAAAGTAGCTAGGTGCGATTACAACATATGGGCACTTGGATGCTTCAATAAATCTCATATGTTCCATGAAATGAGCGATATCATGGTTATATACATCATTTCTAAACTGCTTGTCAGAAGACAAAAGCTGCAGTTTACCACGTTTAGGGTTAATGTTGTACTGAGAACCACGGCCAACATGTTCAAACAGCTGACGTCCGCCATAACGAGTGTAAACCTGGATATTCTGAATACCAGAGTTTGTCATATTAGACAGAACAAAGTCAATCAAACGGAAACGTCCAAGGAATGAGAGTGCAGATACTGGACGGTAATCAGTTAAACCACCAACAGTAACATCAGAATTTTCAAAATTAACGATACCTAAAGCTTCGTACATCTTGCTTACCCCTCTTTCTTCGCATTCTTGTAAGTGATCAGATCAATCTTATCGCCGTCTGCCTTACCAAGTTCTACACCTTCAGGAATAACAGTATTTTCCTGAACAAGGCAACGTACCAGTTTAGCACCTGATTTCACTACACAGTTAGGCATAACTACTGAATCGATGACTTCAGCACCTTCTTCAACAGTTACGTTTGTGAACAGAACTGAATTCTTAACTACGCCATCAATAACACAGCCTTCAGTAATGTACGCATTGTCAACTTCACCAGCAGCACCAATGAACTGAGGAAGTTCATTAACGTCTTCAGTGTAAATCTTCCATGATGGATCAGCCAGATCAAGGATATTTTCTGGATTCAATAAGTCCATATTTGCTTCCCACAGAGAATCAATAGTTCCTACATCTTTCCAGTAACCTTCAAAGCGATAAGCCAGGCATTTCTTACCATCATTCAGCAGCGCAGGGATAATATCCTTACCAAAGTCATGGTTAGAATCTTCCTTATTGTCATCTGCAACCAGATAAGCGCGCAGTACATCATAGCTGAAAATGTAGATACCCATAGATGCCAGATTGCTCTTAGGCTGAGCTGGTTTTTCTTCAAACTCAACAATAATGTCTTCTTCGTTGGTATTCATGATACCAAAACGGCTAGCTTCCTTCAGAGGAACTTCCATAACTGCGATTGTGCAGTCTGCATTAGCTGCTTTGTGGGCAGCCAGCATCTTTGCATAGTCCATCTTGTAGATGTGGTCCCCAGACAGAATCAAAACATAATCAGCTTCATTCTGATCCAAGAAGTCAATATTCTGAGTAATTGCATCAGCAGTACCACGATACAGACCAAAACCAGTCTGATCTTTTTCACGTGGCGGCAGTACAAATACACCAGCATCTTTTGCATCCAGACCCCAATGCTGGTCCTTAGATACATAAGAGTTCAGCAGTACGCTTTCGTACTGTGTCAGTACGCCAACTACAGAAATGTCTGAGTTAGCACAGTTACTGAGCGGAAAGTCGATAATTCGATACTTACCGCCGAAGTAGACAGCTGGCTTGGCAACTTTCTTTGTCAGATCGTAAAGACGGCTTCCGCGTCCCCCAGCCAGAATCATTGCAACCATATTATCTTTTTTCATAATGTTGACCCCCATTTCAAAAAAATAACGGTAATGTTCCTATCCCATTATACAACATCTACTTTAGAATTGCACCTCTTAAACCAGAATAATTTAAGCGCTTACACATATTTTGCCATTTTATGACCAAAAGCCTTTTCTTTCGTAAGTGAATAAAAAAACCTTCCGAAGAAGGCTAAAATTTTGTAAGAATCTGCTCTTTTTCATCTGAATCTGCCGCAAAAAACTCCGCCTGTTCTTTGTGCATCAAAGACGCAAACAAGCTGCTTGGAAATGTCAAAATTTTTTCATTATAGAGCGTTACATTTGAATTATAAAAACGTCTTGCAGCCTGCAAATGCTCCTCACAATCCACAATAGCTTCATTAAAATCATGAAATAGTTCACTCGCCTTTAATTCCGGATAGCTTTCTGCCAAAACATACAATCTTTGTTCAGCCTTTTGATATTGCTGATGAATCTGATACAGTTCATTTAAACTCATCATTGAACGAATCTGTGTCAGTTTTTCCAGTACATCTTTCTCATGGCGCATATACCCTTTGACTGATTCCTGCATATTGCTTAGCACCGCATAACGCTTTGCCAAAGCAACATCAATCCCGCTGCGTGCCTCTTGTACTTTCATCTGTGCATATACAATTCCATTATAAAGAGAAACTCCATACACCAGCACAACTAAAAGAATTCCTATCACCCACATCATATCACTTCACACTCCTTTTGAATCAGTTCGATGATTTCTTTGATCATCAAAACTTCTGTTCGATGATGATATAAAACATGTTCATCTACACTAGACATTAAGCTCAATTCAAAATGTTCTTTTCTATCATCAATAGCAATATGCATTTTCTGATTCCAAAAACCAAAATAGCATCTTCCCTCAAATCGTTTTTCAAAATCAATCAGTTTTTCAATAAAGGCAGGAGTCAAAAGATAAAATGCTTCAGTACCATCACTCGCATAAATACTATACAGTTCATTAAACCTTTCATCTTCTACCTCTATTTTTTCAAGTTCAGGCATATCACTCAGCCATCCTCTTGGATTGCCATTATCCAGAAATTCCTTTTCACGCACAACCAGCCAGCTAGTAAATTTCTTTTTCAAAGGCACCATCATATATAATCCCTGAAAACGAGTCACAACACTTGTATGCTTCCCGCTTCTAACCACATCCTGAATGTGTACATCACTACACTCAAATGGAATTCCATACAATTTCGCAGAAACATAATCATTACTATAAAAACGTTCATGCAATGTCAAAAGATGCCCCTTCGCAATCTGTTCTTCCGAAAAACCATTCTCAAAATCAACTGTCACTTCTTCAAATTCCTGTTCCAGCATATCCCTCAAATACAATTCTTTATAAGCCGCAACATATTTTTTCTTTACACTTCCATAAATACAGCTTAACACAATCACTGAAACACATAACCCAATGACGAATACTGGCCCCACATCATAAGAAGCTGAAAAAATCAGTATCAGAGTAAAAATCAGCACTATAAAAGCACCTGCAATCAGCATCTTTTTCATGCCTTCTTTTCGAATCTGCTCCAGCTGCTCTGCCATAATATCACCTGCTTTTTCTCATTGTAGCACAAATAAAAAAGAATCACCATTTTCAGTGACTCTCAATCATTTCATCCATCAATAATTTTAGTTCTTTTATGTTTTCCTTCTGTCTTTCCAACAGATGTTCATTCACCGCGCTCATTAAAGGAGACTGAAAAAATGTTTTAATTTCATTGAGCGCAATGTGCATCTGACCATCCACAAATCCTATCCAAAGACGATTTCTAAAGTGCTGATGCAGCTTCACAAGATGATGCATTCTATCTTCAGTTAAAAGCTTATCCACTACTTCTTCATTATCTGCATATACACTAATCATTTCATCAAACCATGCCTTTGTTTGTACTTTTGGAAGATTCAAATGAAATATGCTATACAAATTCCCTGCCTGTTCCATATGAAGATTCTCAGGAGTACGCACATGAACTGTTCCCCTCACATTTTCTTTCAAATCCAGGATGATATACAACCCATGAAACCAAGCACTAGGCCCTTCTATTCTTCTTTTTCCAGTAATATCCATCTGACACATTTGAAATGAAATCCCATTTTTCGATCCAATGATGCCATTATTACAGAATACACCTATCACATTTGGCAATATCCCCCAGTTTTTTACATCATTTAAACTTATTTGAACTTCTTCCAGAAACGATAACTGATATTCATTTTTACCAAGAATCTCCTGATAAAAAGATTCTCTAAATTTAGATACATATTTATGATAGATGTTTTTATGAAGTGTTGACATCACTAAAAGAGGAATTAAAGCCACAACTTCTATAACTCTTCTCATAGAGTATTCAAACTTAAAACCAGATATAAACAGACACACTGACATCACAAGCACAACAATCCACATCACAATTAATAGAATCAGTGTTTTCTTTCTCATTGTATTCAGTTTCTCAAACATACCTGTTACCTTCTTGATTTAATTATAACAAGAAAAAAGGAATCATCAACTACTTGATAATTCCTGTTCCATTCACCACAACCGCGTTATCAGGATCAATCATATTCATCTGATGATCATCCTTCTGTATTTTTTCATCACTGACCAGTTCTAGTTTTTCAATACGTCCTTTTAAACGTTCATCATTATTTAGATTTCCGTTTTTAATCAGACCGTTACCGCCAACTCCGAAAAATGATTCTGCAGTTTTACGGTCAATCACAAATTCAATAACACTTTTGTCATTTGCGTGATAACACCCATCAATGGTATGACTGTCACTTTTAGCATCAATTTTTACAACCGGCAATACAATTCCAGTATCCAGTGTAATGTAATATCTTGTGCCAATCGGGCCAAATACACTTCCTAGTGCAACTCCAATAAATCCATCTTCATCGTAGGCAAAACCAGTCTTTTCATCAACTGTCATGTGTTCTTCAATGAACTTGTACTGAAGTGAAGTCTTTGAAGTAATCATACTGATAGGCATATATGTTTTGACTGAGCTGTATGAACATGCAGTCACTTCCTCAGCCTCAAATTCTTTTTCATATTCATCCAAGTCTTCAATACTGAACTCTTCTGGAGTAAACCCAGTACAGAACAGAAAGCTTAAGACTAATAGAATACATGTAAGACACTTTCTTTTCATATCTACCTCTTTATTTAATGCGTGGGTATTGTAACAGATTTTATAAAAAGACGCAAATCTTTGCGTCTTTTTTCTTCATTTTTATCTAAGACACCCTAGTTTTTCCTTGATTTCAAGGATTTTTAGTACACTTTCATCAATTTGATTCAACGATAACTGATTCTTTTCTACTGCTTCAACCAGTTCGTCAATGGTGACCTTTGGGTCTGTTGTCAAAAGCAGGTGATTTCCCGCAGATAACGCACTCACCAAAGGATTAGATGTAAAGTGTTCAATTGCATCCATTGTTAAGTCATCCGTAATTACAAGTCCATCATAATTTAATTCTTCTTTTAAAAGCTGATGTACATTTGATGAAAGGGATGCTGGAGTCTGTGAGTCGACAGAAGACATAATGATATGGGACATCATCACTAGCTCAGCACCACTGTCAACTCCCGCCTGAAAAGGAAGAAAATCATAGATTCTATATTCATTCAAAGAACGATAATCTACACTAAATCCACGATGGGTATCACGATTGTTTCCATAGCCTGGAAAATGTTTAAGACAGCTCAAAAGACCTGCTTCTTTTTGAGTCTGTACAGCCAGTGAAACATATTGAGAAGTCATGATTTCATCCTGACCAAATGTACGAGAATAAATATAATCTTCTGGATTTGTACTGATATCTGCAACAGGATTAAGATTAACCTGAAATCCCAAAGACGCAAGCATCTGGCTTCTATTGATTAGATTCTTCTTCACTGCATCCCAGCCTCCAGAAAGATAATCTTCCTGTGCTGAAGGATAGCCTTCTTCAAAAAGAACAGAAGATACTCGTACAACATCTCCGCCTTCTTCATCCACCATCACCAGTGCTCCATGTTTCTGCTGCTGCAAAGAACGTACCATTTGTTCAATCTCTTCAGCACTCTTGTTTCTAAAATCATTCGCAAACAAGATATAACCTCCAGGAATAAAATCTAGTTCTTCTGTCAGATTTTCCTGCGTTCTTACTATCATCATCTGTCCAAGTTTTTCACAAAGCGACATAGATTCCAAATATGCTATCAGTTTTTCAGAAGTACCTGCATCTACAATCTTTAAATCATTTATTTTTACAAGATGAAACAAAGAGGAACGAATTGTGACTATCACTTCATCGCCCTTTTTTGCATTTACACCACAAATAGAGTGCATTGCATTGTCATCACTTCTTACTTGTATACACTCATATTCACTCTCTAAAACTCTTCCTTCAATGACCGTTTTCTGATACGGACACAACATAATCAGAAGAAGAATCCCGATAAGAATTAACTTTTTCTTGAAGTTTGAA
This sequence comes from Erysipelotrichaceae bacterium, assembly GCA_017473335.1. Taxonomy (GTDB): domain Bacteria; phylum Bacillota_I; class Bacilli_A; order Erysipelotrichales; family Erysipelotrichaceae; genus RGIG1896. The sequence continues at coordinate 50,534 of JAFULN010000004.1, read as the reverse complement.
ATATGCCATCACCTCACTGATGAAATATAAAGAACCCGTAATTAATACTGTTCCTTCCTGCGCTTTATAACGCGCTGTGTCAATCGCATTCTTCCAGTCTTTAATTTTAAGTACATCACATGGCAAATCATCTACTTTTAAAGCACGATAAAAATCAAATTCTGTCAAAATCAGTTCATCACTAAAACTTTTTAGTGTTTCTATCATTTCTAGTTTGTCTTTGTCCTTTAGACAAGCAAACACACAAATCAATGGGCGCTTTAATATTTGAGCTGATTGTTTCAGTGCCTCCATGCCATGTGCATTATGTGCACCATCACATATTGTCACTGGATTTTCTGCAACCACATCAAACCTTCCTGCCCAATGTGCCTTTTTTAATCCATTCACAATCTGATCATTTGTTATCTTCAGACATTTTCTATTTCTCAGCTGAATTAATGTTTCCAATGCACATCCTGCATTATGCACCTGATATAGTGCCAGCTCACTTAATTCAACTTCCAAGTCATACATTTTAAAGCGAATCGGATGCACACTTAACATTTCTACAGACTGAGGCAAATACATCAGTGCATGATGCAGGTTAGCCTGTTGTTCAATAACCCTAAGACATTCTGGTTTATTTTCACCACAGATGACCAGCCCATTATCTTTGATAATCCCCGCTTTTTCAAAGGCTATTTTTTCCAACGTATCTCCTAAGCGATCCATATGATCAAAGCCTATTGATACAATCACACTGGCTAGTGTTTTCTGGATAACATTGGTACTATCATGCAAACCACCTATTCCTGCTTCAATAATCACAACATCTACCTGGTTTTCACAAAACCAGATAGATGCCAAATCTAAATCCATCTCAAACATGCTTAAGTGATATTTTTCCCACAAAGCTTTTCGATCATTACAGATTCTTAAAAAGTCATCTTCTGGTATTTGTACATTGTTGATACGTATACGATCTTCATGAGTTAATAAATGAGGTGAAGTAAATGTCCCAACACGATAACCTGCTTCTTTCAAACAGCTCATCAGCATTGCCGTTGTTGATCCTTTTCCGTTTGTTCCTGCTACATGAATCACTTTCAGTTTATCCAGATGATTTCCTTGTTCATCAAGATAATTTTTCAATGATGCATATCCAATTTCTTTATTACGCTGTGAAACCATCCAATTCACAGCCTCTTTTATCTCCTTAAACATATTACCCTCTAATCTGCCAGTTCACAGGTGCAATTCCATGTTTCATCAAATAATCATTGCATCGTGAAAAAGGACGACTTCCATTAAAACCTCTATAACATGACAATGGTGATGGATGTGCTGATTCAATAATCAAATGCTGAGGACTGGTAATCAGCTTCTTTTTACTTCTTGCGTTGCTTCCCCATAAGATAAAGACCAGAGGCTCTTTCTTCTCATTCAGTTTCATAATTGTATGATCCGTAAAGATTTCCCATCCTTTGCCCACATGTGATGCTGCAGCACCTTTACGCACTGTCATCGTTGTATTCAAAAGAAAGACCCCCTGTAGTGCCCAGTCCGTTAAACACCCATGAGTTGGTATAGAACATCCTAAATCTGCATGAAGTTCAGCATAAATATTCCTTAAACTAGGTGGAATATCCACCCCTTTTCGAACACTGAAACACAATCCATGGGCCTGATTTGGTTCATGATATGGATCTTGTCCCAGAATGACGACTTTACAGGTCTCATAAGCAGTATATTCAAACGCATTAAATACATCTTCCCTTGCAGGATAAATGGTCTTTGTCCTGTATTCTTCTTTCAAGAATGCAGACAAACTCTTAAAATAATCTTTTTGAAATTCACTTTGTAAAAAATCTTTCCAAACACATTCATTCATAATCTCACCAGTTTTATTATAATCGAAATCAGGACAGAAGAAAACCGAAGCATCGCTTCGGTTACAGTTCTTCAATCAATTTTACAATACGATAAACCAAATCATGACAGATTTCATCTGTTTCAGCTTCCGCCATGACACGTACCAGCGGTTCAGTTCCACTTGGACGAACCAAAATACGTCCATTGCCTTCCAGCTCTTTAGATACAAGTTCAATCTCTTTCAAAATGACAGGTTCCTTCATCACTGCTTCTTTATCTTTCACTCGAACATTCACAAGCAGCTGAGGATAAATTTTTAATCCTTCAGAAAGTTCAATAATTGACTTTCCAGTCTTTTTCATCACTTCCAAAAGTTTCAACGCTGTTAAAAGGCCATCACCTGTTGTCATATGTTCAGAGAAGATGATATGGCCAGACTGTTCACCACCCAGTGTAAATCCTTCTTTAACCATACATTCATACACATATTTGTCACCCACCTGAGTAGAACGTGTATCTAAATGTTCTCTTTCCATAGCTTTAAAGAATCCAAGATTGGCCATTACAGTCGTCACCACTGTATCATGTGCAAGCTTACCTGTTTCTTTCATGAATTTTCCACAGATATATAAAATATAGTCTCCATTAATCAATTCACCTTTTGAATTTACCGCAATCAAGCGATCCGCATCACCATCAAAGGCAAGACCCAAATCATAATCGCCACTTTTAACAAGTGCCTGAAGACTTTCAGGATGAGTCGACCCACATTTTGTATTGATATTTAAACCATCCGGCTGATCATGAATGATTGTACATGTCGCCCCTAAACGCTTTAACAGCTTTTCAGCAGTTGTACAGCTGCTTCCATTTGCACAGTCAATCGCCAGCTTCATTCCCTTTAAATCAACATCCAAGAGCCTTTCCATCCAATTCAGATACACATCCAAACCTTCAGGATATTCAATCACACGGCCAATATGATCACCAGTTGCCAGTTCGACCTCTGATTTTCCATCAATATACTCTTCAATCAAAGCTTCAATATCTGCAGACAGCTTAATACCATCATGAGAGAACACTTTAATTCCATTGTCATCATATGGATTATGACTTGCAGAAATCATCACACCACAGCCATAATCACCATGCTTTGTCAGATATGCCACAGAAGGTGTTGAACAATATCCCATCAGATAAACATCTGCACCTGAAGCACTAGCCCCTGCCGCAATCGCATGTTCAAACATACTGCTGGAAAGACGAGTATCTTTACCAACTAAAATCTTCTTTGATGTCCCATGATGTGTAAAATAATACCCTAGATATTTACCAACCTGAAATGCTCGATTCACATCCAGTGTTTCATTCGCTCTTCCACGAATACCATCTGTCCCAAAATACTTTCCCATCATTAACCTCCAACAGCATCACTGCCGCTTTGTGCATTTTCATCCGTCAATGTCATTGAAATACTTGCTTTTTCACTGACAAAATTCACCAGCAGAGATGGATTTTGCTCCACAAAAATCGGCATATCATACTTACCTGCAGTATAGCCTGCAAGATCAATATAGACATCCAAATCCGCAGCAGTAATCTTATCTACATTCGTCTGTGTTCCATAAACCGTCACAGATGTATACACTGTTTCATCTGTGCTGATTTTATAGTCATTGGAATAGTTTCTATAGCCAATAGGCACATTCTCAATGATTTTTGATACTTTCTCACCTAGCTTTACATCCATAATAATTCTAGATGTACTCAGAGCATTGACATTGCTAGGAAGAACAATTCCCTGTTCAAGACGCTTGTCCCCAGTCAGCTGAGCAGCATCAAATGTGACAGTGATATCACTCAAACGATTTAATGTCGTTTCAGGCGCATAAACCGTAATCACATTGTGATCTAGTGTAATACTTTCAATTGCCATGTTATTAGGAACTTCGCCCCTAGGTTCAACCACAACCTGAATTTCTTTCTTAGGACTTGTAACAGGTACAGTTACTTTTACAGTTTCAGGCTTAATATCACATTTTACTGGATTCCCATGCTGATCATATGCAACCAGCTGAGCATCCTGTTCAAATACTCCTGTCTGACCACTGACATCAATCAGCGCCTTGACAAAGGCAACTGTGCTCAACGTATCTTCGGAAGCACGAATCGCTACACGTGTTGACTCAAAAGTTGGTGTACCCAGCGCATAGATGCTGTCCATCTTTGCCATATTGATAAAATCATAACCGATTGAGTAGTTCGCAGTCACTTTTTCTTTGATTGTTACTGTTACATCACTAGGATTTACTGTTGCACTTACACCACTGATAAAATCCTTTGCCTGCAGTTTTACAGTATGTGTACCACTCGACAAATTACTTAAATCTGCCACAATCGAATAGTTCGATGAAGAAGTCTGCATCGACAAAGAAGATGCATCTCCAGTTAATACAACTTCACAAGTTTCATCACTCACTGTAATTTCCCACTTATCTGAGTTGTAGTCAACCACAATAGGCTGATCTCTTAATGTTGTACTCTGCAGATAAGCGGTCCCAAATAAAGACTTCTCATCGCTGTAATTTACAACACCATAAATCATAATTGCCAAAATCAAAGAAATAGCACCACCCATTTTCGGGTTAAACAAAAATCTGTCAATTGCAGTACTGAACCAGCGAATCACATGAAGAATCATGCTTTCAACATCTTCATATTTCTTTGTGACTTTACGCGTCTGAGAAGCAATCTTCTCAGCTAATTCCAGTTTATCTTTTGAATTGCGTTCTGCCATCAGTACTCACCTCCATTTTTATCCTTGCGGGAATAATCAAACTCAAACGGTACATCATCCAGCTGAACCGCATGAGAGGAGCTGAATTCCAGATCAATATGTTCAATATTGATAATTTCAGGCTTCGAATCTTTCTTTTCTTCTGCCGCAGTATCATGCTGCTGCCAATCTTTGTCATCCCATTGACGATGTTCAATTTCCTGTTCCTTCACAACAGGCACAGCAGCTTCAGACTTGTTCTGTACTGCAGACTCCACTCTCTTGTTTTCCTCAATCTTTACCTTTTCGGCAACCTTAGACTCTTTGATTTCAAGAACTTCAACCTGTCTATTTTTCTTATGCTTCTGAGGCAGTTTTACATTCATTTCTTCATCTTCCAAAATATCAATCACTTTGGCATTAGATGGCTTTTGAGGATGTTTCTTCACCGCAAAACGAGAGAAGAAGCCACTCTGATCATCTTTCGATTTTTTCTTCTTCTCTTCAGCAGGCTTTTCAACCACATAAACTGACTGACGCGGAGTTCTTGTCTTCTTTTCCTTCACTTCAATTTCTTCATTGCAGACAATTCTCAACAGATAATCACGCAGTTCCTTGATATCTACTGTACGAATCTTTCCATTTTCTGCAATTGAGATTGTACCTGTTTCTTCAGAGATAACAATTGTCACAGAGTCTGTAATTTCACTAATTCCGATGGCTGCACGATGACGAGCACCATAGCGATTAGGCAGTTCCAGACTCGTTGGAGGAAAATAGGCACTTGCACAAGCTAAACGGTCCCCCTGAATAATAACCGCACCATCATGCAAAGGTGTACTTGTTACAAAAATAGAAGTCAAAAGTTCAGTCGTTACCACCGAATTCAGCACAGTTCCAGTACTAATGTAATCCGCCAAAGACTGTCCCTGTTCTAGTGTAATCAAAGCACCAGTCTGATCTTTAGAAAGAATCATGACAGATTTCACTATTTCATTGACCAGATGTTCTTTTTCATTTCCAGACAAAGTTGAAATTTTAGAAAACATATTGCTTTTTCCTAATCGTTCCAAAAGTCCACGGATTTCCGGCTGGAAAATGATAATTACCGCAACAAAGCCCCAGCTGACAAACATATCTGCCAGCCATCCAACAGCTGTTAAACCAAACAAATTCGCAAAGAACTTCGCAAACAATACCAGAATAATCCCTTTAAAGATTTGCACTGTTCTTGTGTTGTTGCGCACAAATTTCAATGCGTAATATATCAAAAACCACAACACCAACACATCTGCGATGGCACTGGTCCAATTGAAGATTTCTCTCCACGCCTGATTTGTAAACATGATTTACGCCTCCTTCAGTATCTATTATTATACCATACTGTTCAGAAAGCGAAAACAAGCAGTTTTGATAAAATTCATTCCTGATTCACTGTCAATTTCAATCCCTGCTCATCTATTTCCACACTTTGAATCTGATGTGATTCAACAATGGTTCTCCATGTCTCATTGAGTTTTTCTTCTACGATGCTTAATAATTCTACAGGCACTGAAAAAACACCTGCTTTACATCCTATCAGCTCAATTTCTTGTGCACTTAATGAAGCTTCACACCCTATTGATGTTCCTTTTAACATCGGAAGTACGGCAGATACAAGTTCATGATTCAATAAGTTTTGTGCCTCCTGTATCAGTTTATCATCAATTTCAAGAGATATCTCTACGATTCCATCTTCTCGAAACTCCAGCAAAGCATTTCCTATTTCTGGCATTCTTTCACTAACCATTTCCATCACATCATTCTCCTGAAACACCACTAGTGTATCTTCTAGAATCTGTGGAACATCTACAATTTCTTTCTGAGTACGCGCTTTAATAATACGTTCATTCAAATCAACCTGATCTTTAATCAATATCCCAACAATCGCAATACAAATCCATATACAACATAAAATCAATTTCTCAACCGTTTTCATACATTTCATCCTTCCTGTTCTATTGAAACTTTGACTGGTTTTCGGTAAACTGTACATATTGCATAATACAAGGAGCTTTTTATGGAAAAAGAACTCACACAAATTCAAATCAATAACAAAGAAATTACTATCATCGGAACTGCCCATGTTTCTAAATACTCAGCTGAAGAAGTGAGAGAAATCATCGAACAGGTACAGCCCGACTGCATCTGCATTGAACTGGATGACCAGCGATTTCAAAATCTAAAGAATCCAAAAAAATTCTCAGACATGGATATCGTACAAGTCATCAAAGACAAGAAAGTCGGATCACTGCTGGTAAATATCATCTTGTCTTCTTATCAGAAACGTACTGCAGACAAGTTGAAAGCAACTGCTGGAATGGAAATGATGGAAGGCATCAAATGTGCAGAAGAGTTAGGCTGTGACCTACGCATGATTGACCGCAACATCCAGACAACTTTCAGTCGCATATGGCGCTCTCATTCCTTTATACAAAAGTGTAAACTGATTTCCAGTCTAATTCTGTCAATCTTTGACGATGAAGAAATTACAGAAGAAGATATTGAAAATCTGAAACAGTCTGACATGCTGGATGCCGCATTAAAAGAAGTTTCCAAGGAATTCCCAGTCGTTGCAAGAGTGCTCATCCATGAGCGTGATGAAGTACTAGCTCAAAATATGAAAACAGCCCCTGGAAACAAAATTGTTGCTGTTGTAGGAGCTGCTCATGTACCAGGCATTCTTCAGGCAATTCATCAAGAGATTGATGTTAATGAACTTTGTTCTGTCCCTGAAAAAACACTTCTTTCTAAACTTTCAGGATGGATCATTCCGATTCTTATTATTGGCATGATTGGCTATACAATGCTTCAAAGCACTCAAATGGGACTGGATCAAATCAAATCCTGGTTCTTATGGAACGGTACGCTTAGTGCAATTGGAACACTGCTGTGCGCTTCACATCCACTCACTGTTCTGACTGCTTTGATTGCTGCCCCATTCACTTCGCTGAACCCGCTGTTAGCTGCTGGATGGTTTGCAGGACTTGCTGAAGCACTGATTCGCAAGCCAAAAGTCAGTGACTTTGAAAACCTCACTGAAGATGTCGCTACTTTCAAAGGATTCTACAAAAACCGTGTCACACATATTCTTTTAGTTGTAATTATGGCAAATCTATTCAGTACGATAGGTACAATTATCAGTGGACTGGACATTGTTAAAACATTCGTCTCTGCATTATAAAAACAGGCAGATGTGCATTATCAGCACAACTGCCTGTTCTTTTATTATTTCCACAAGTCAAATGGATACAATCCCTGATCTTTATAGTTCTGAAGATTAGCTACAACTGATGGTTTGTCTTCTTTATAAGTTACACCAAACCATTTGTCAGTACTTGCCATGATTTTAACCTGAGCTTTCTTATCTCTTACAAGATCACCCACAGCAGTAGGAATAACATGTTCACATTTCATTGGATTCTCTTTTACAGCTTCACCAATAAATGCCTTAAAGATTTCTTCACATTCTTCAAAAATCTTGGGTGTAAATCCCCAGAAATTCATTGAACATAATGTACCAGGTTCACACTGTACCCACTCACCATTCTGTTCATATTCAGCACCATGTTCTCCCTTGCGAATCTTTTGGATTTCTGTAATCGCACTCAGGCATCCATTTTCACTTTCACATACACCACGAGTCACTGTACCATGATCTGTCAATGTATTTTCCAGCATATAGCCCACCATGCCATATTCATCATCTTTCGCTTCATTTTTCAGGAAATTATACATCTTCTTGAATGCATCTGGTCCATAATAATCATCCGCATTGCAGATCATAAATGGTGCATCCAGCTGGTTTCTGCACGCCATCAACGCATGTGTTGTACCCCATGGCTTAACACGCCCTTCAGGAACTTCAATTCCCTCTGGAACATCATTCAAAGACTGAAATACAAATTCAACTTCAATCTTCTTTTCAATTTTGTCGGTCAAAGATCTTCTAAAAGCTTCTTCGTGTTCTTCACGAATAATCAGCATAACCTTCTTAAAGCCAGCACGAATCGCATCATAAATTGAAAAATCAATAATGGATTCACCATTGCTTCCTACAGTATCAATCTGTTTTAATCCCCCATAGCGGCTCCCCATACCCGCTGCTAGAATTACTAATACAGGTTCTTTCATATGATATTTCTCCTATTCTTTTCTTTATTATATCATGAATTCTATAGAATACTTAGGAAAGATTCAAAAGTATCAATGAAGCAAGAATCATCGTCATCACTTTTATCTGACGAGAAGACAGCTTCTCTTGAAACAAGATTCTTCCAAGTACAGTAACAACTAAAATGGTCGCAACACTGTATGTCGGATAAGCAATAATCGCATCAACACTCGTTAGTGCCATCAATAGAAAACGTGCAGAAAAATAATTTGGTATTCCAACAAAGATACCATACAACAGTTCGTTTTTTCCAATCCTCTGTTTTTTTATCATCAGCAATAAACAGCAAAACACCATTGCAGAAAAAAACGTCAGAAGCAGAAACATATCTTTCAACTCAGACAAAAACTGCTGTTCAAAAATCTTGGAAGTAAAATCAGTCATTCCACCACAAATCAGCATAAAAATCAAAGGACCCATGATGAGTTTCTGAGAAGCCTGTTTTTCTTTAAGAAGTACAATTGATATCAGCGCAAGACATAATCCAGCCATTTGTGTGAGCGTTGGTACTTCAGAAAAGAAAATCATGGATGCAATAATAGGAACAAGCAAGCCAAGCTTCATGAAAGTCGAAGACATGACAACCCCATTGTGATGAATATTCCATTGCATCAGCACAAATCCTGCCAGATACAAAAAGCCGTTAACTGCACTAAATCCAATCAGAACTGCATCATTAGAAAACATTCTGCAGTACACAAGCGCAATCACACTGCAAACGAGATAATTTGACCCTAACAGTCCCATTGGATATTTGATTTTGGTTTCACTCAAGCGCATGGCAATCGATACCATAGTACTCGAAAAGATGGCTAATACTAAACACAACATGATTCATTTCCCAGGAAATTCCCAGTTTCCTCCTATTTAGAACGACAACTTTGAACTTCAACCTGTTCAAAGCGATATTTCTGTGACACTTCAGGATATTTATCATGATCTACTTCTTTCATAAAATCTGAAAGTGTTCTCACCCATAATTCACCTTTGTCATAAAGCTGACGATACAATACAACCACTTCTGTACTTTCACAGTCTTTAGCAAGTCCTTCTACTAGATAATAATCTCCTTTAAAATGACGGTAAATACCGCCAATCACAATCTCTCTCATAAAACCCCCCTATTTCTAGAAAAAGCAGAGAAGTTCTCTGCTTATAGTTTTGATAGTGCACAAGAAATTTGTGCTGCAACCTTTGCATTGTTGTAAACCAGCTGAATGTTTGATTCCAAGCTCTTTCCGCCAGTCAGCTTCTGAATCTTGTCGAGCAAAAAAGGTGTTGTTTCTTTTCCTTTAATGCCCAGCGCATTGCATTCATTGATAGCCGCTTCAATGTTTTCATTGATATAATCCAAATCCATCGCATACTCTTCAGGAATTGGATTTGCGACAACCATACCGCCCTTCATTCCCATTTCAAGCTTTGCAGCCCATGCCTTTGCGACAGTTTCAGGATCATCAAGTTTGTAGTCTACCTTAAATCCGCTATGAGTTGTATAGAATGCAGGAAGTTCTGCAGTTTTGTAGCCAATTACAGGAACACCCTTTGTTTCCAGATATTCTAATGTCAAGCCGATATCAAGAATTGATTTACAGCCTGCACAAACCACCAAAACAGGAGTCATTGCGAACTCTTCCAAGTCTGCAGAAATATCCATTGTTGTTTCAGCACCACGATGAACACCGCCGATACCTCCCGTCGCAAAGATTTTCACTCCTGCCAATGCAGCACCAATCATTGTTGTTGCAACTGTTGTTGCCCCATTAGATCCCAGCGCACACAAAACTGGTAAATCACGACGTGATGCCTTTGGAACCTTTAATCCTTCTTTTCCCAGATATTCAATCTGTTCTTTCGAAAGACCTACAGTAATTTTTCCTTGAATAATCGCAATGGTTGCAGGAACCGCACCAGTTTCACGCACGATTTTCTCAACATTCAATGCAGTTTCAACATTTTTTGGATATGGCATGCCATGAGAGATAATTGTAGATTCCAGAGCTACAACCGGCTTTCCTTCTGCAAGTGCCTGCTTCACTTCTTCAGATACAGACAAATACTTTTCAAGATGCTTCATAATTATTCTCCATTTCCTTTACTTATTTTTGGTAATATAGGATATTTTTGAAGTATCTTTTGATATTTCATTTCTCGATAAGTTTTGACATTATCGGAATCAATGGTTTCAAGAATTCCATAAGCAGGATAATATTCATTTTGTAATGCGATATTCGCATATTTTAATGCTTGATCAACATCAACATTACATCCTTTTCCTAATGAATACATAACCCCTAAATGGTAGCTAGCTTCTATGATTCCCAATTCATAAGCTTTTAAGAAATAATCAAAAGCTTTTTGATCATCAACACCTACATAACCATTTTTATATAAAATACCTAAATTATAATAAGAATATTTATTATCAATATTTTTTAATAAATATTCAGTTTCATTATAATCTTCTTTATTAAATTCATTAATTGCATCCATACAAGTTTCGTCATTGATGAAACCATAATTTAATTTTTGAAACTCATATAAATGCAAGAATAAATCTTTCATTACTTTTGTTTGATCAAATATTGGATAACTCATTATTTCTAAACAATAATCTATAACATCTAAATAATTTCCTCTTAATGCTTTTTGATATTCTCCAAATAATCTTAAAACCTGTAATGGATCATTTTTATTAATAATGTCATGTTTTATTCTTGCTTGTTTATAATGATACCTGCCTATTCTTTTCCTATAAAGGATTTTATTTAACTCACTTGTTTCTTTAATCATTGGTTCGATTAATTTAAGTATTTCAAGAATTATTTTATAATCACTGATTCTATTATTTAATTGAGCATCTGCAGAAGCAAAATATAAAAGCGCATTTATTAAAGGATCGAAAGCATCTTCTAATCCATGTTTATATGCATAATAGAAACAATCTACTTCTGCTTTTACATATTCATATTTATACGCTAAATTTTCTTCAAGTATGCGTATCTTTTGACAAAATAACCCTAATTCATAAGCTAATTGAGAATTATCTTCAAGATGATTGGTTGCTAGATACATATACTCTAAATTTGCATGATTATAAATATATATTAATACATCATTAAATTCTTCGATTTCTTTAATTTCTTCTTTTATTTTTTCAATTTTAGTATCTTCTATTCAGTTAGATTTTCTTTATATTTAATCAACTTGAATATTTGATTCATTTGATCTAAATATTTCATAAAATATCTCCTTCAACCTCTTTCAGATTCATATTTATACTGACAGCACGTTCTGTTCTCAAACAAATCCCGCTTGCGCGCTGTCCCATTTCTGCACATTCTTTTGTTTCTTTATGCTGGACAAAACCTGTGACCATGCCAGCCATAAATGCATCACCGCAGCCTGTTGTATTTACAACACGAGGCTTTCCAGCTCGAACAAATCCTGTACTATCTTCATCCGCATAGCACACGCCATTTTCTGCCAGCGATATAAATACTCGCTGAACTCCTAAATCAAGAAAACGTTTTGCAGCAGACAGAACATCCTCATCTGTCTTTATTTTTCTTCCTAGAATCAATTCTGCTTCCATACGATTTGGTTTGATCGCATACACCTGTTTCAGGCAGGATTTGATTTTTAACGCTTTTCTTGTTGATACAGGATCCACAAAAATTGGTGCTTTTACATACTTACAAAGATATTTTACTGCAGATGCAGACAAATTCAGATCCATGACAACTGCAGATGCCCCATTAATGACATCCAGTTTCGTTTCAAAGAATTCCGGTGTCATCTTGTCATAGATTTCCATCGCAGAAACTGCTAGCTGCATCTCTCCACGATCATCATTGATACAAATGTACATAGATGTAGATTCATCCTTAACATGCAGTGAATGTTTCAAAGAAATATTCAGTTCTTCACACTGATCATTGATTTCTTCTGCATGCAGATCATCACCCAGCGCAGTAATTAGTTCTACTCTTTGACCTAAACGAGACAGGTTTTCAGCAATGTTTCTACCCACTCCGCCATAAGAAATCTTTACAGTTCCAGGATTTGAATCCTGATGAATCAGGCGAACATAGGATGCTGCAATAATATCAACATTCACAGCTCCAATCACACATATATAATCCTGTTTTTTCTGAGTCATTCCAATCACCTTGCCTGATCTAATTTAAGTTTACTAGTCAAAGAAATACTTGTCAAATCAGAAAAAGAAAAGGTCACAAAGTGACCTATCGATTTACATATTCAATAACTCTTTTTAAAGACTCTCTGTCTTTCAGTACATTAGGATTATAGTTGTTAGGTGATTTAATCGTGATGACCAGTGCTTCAATCTGTTCATCATTCAAATCCATAGCACTTACTTCATAATAATGCTGCGATGCCTGTTCAATACCATAGCAGTTTTCACCATAATAAATAATATTCAGATACACTTCCAAAATTTCATCTTTTTCCAAAGCTTCTTCTATTTCCCAAGCCATGAAAAGTTCAGCTACCTTACGTTCAATTTTTTTATCAAAAGAGAAGTAAAGGTTCTTCGCCAGCTGCTGAGTGATTGTACTTCCGCCCTCAGCAAAATAACCCTCCTGAATATTGGTTAAAAGTGCACGGAAAGTTGACATCGGATTAAATCCATGGTGTTCATAAAATACAGCATCTTCTGATGCCAGTAACGCATCAATATACTCCTTAGAAATTTCATTCAGTGAGACATACCCTTCCTGAGCTTTTATTTCCTGTACTTTTTGTGCCACTGGAGATTCCATGACACATTCTCTATACATAATCCATCCACTCAAGCCAAAATAAATCACATTCGCTAAAAATAGAAGAAATACAAGTTTCATCACAAATTTTCCAGCTTGATTGATGAGTCTCATGAATTCTCTCCTTCCTGCGCAAAAAGCAGCGCAAAAATGATTATACATGATTTCACAATGTTTTGTGTGATAAAATGACAAAAAAATGTGATTTTTCTACCTAAAACCTAACTTTTCACCTTTGTGTTAAAATTCTAATGCGATGACCTTTCTTTTCAATAAATCCTTCTTTCTCTAAAAGAGACAGTTCACGCGTCATTGCCGAACGATCCGCATTCAAATAAACAGCCATTTCAGTATAGCTCATAGGAAGTTCAAACTCACGCGTAAGTGTACGTCTTGACAATAAGCTAAAAAATTCAAGAATTTTACCTCGTGTTGTGCGCTGAATCAGTATTGTATTGTGAGAAGATATTTCACGAATACGAATTTGAAGCATTTCCATGAATAAAAGCAGTTCATGATGATATTCTGGACGTTCTTTTAATTCAGCAACATTAATAGAAAAAACAGTACATTCACGCTTTGCAATCACACTATACTCATTGTTTAAAATCACATCATGAAAACCATCTCCAAAGTAATCATAACGATGATATTTTTCAATAAACTGTTCCTCTCCATAGCGCGTATAATGCACCAGATTTGCCTGTCCACTTAGCAGACAATGCAATACATCACGATGCTGAATATAGTTGGTAATAACCTCAGAACGTTTAAATCTTCTAACCTTGCAAAAGCTTGCTTTTTTAAGTCTTGCATACAATTCATTCACCAGTTCAGCTTTTCCCATGCAATTCACCTCTTTCTTAAATGTTACCACTTTTTGTTGCAAATGCAACATGTTTCACGTGTTTCACGTGATATGATTGCTTCCGTAGCGAAAGCTGCTAAAAATACAATAATTCAAAATAATTAATATAAAGTAAGAAGGAGTAAGAGCATGAAAGTCATTAAGAGAGACGGACGAAGCGTAGAATATGACCGTCAAAAAATCGTCACTGCTATTCAGAAGGCAAATTCAGATCTTCCAAATAAAGCACGCGTTACTCAGGAACAGATTAACGAAATCGTAAGTTATGTGGAAAATCAAAACAAGAAGCGCATGCTGGTAGAAGATATTCAGGATATGATTGAACAGCAGCTCATGGACATGAAAAAGTTTGAGCTTGCAAAGAAATATATGCTGTATCGTTATACTAGAGCACTGGTACGTCAGCAAAACACAACAGATGAATCTATCTTAGGATTAATTCGTCACACAAACAAAGAAGTTATGGATGAAAACTCCAATAAGAATGCAGTTACTGCATCAACACAGCGTGACTTAATTGCTGGTGAAGTATCAAAAGACTTAACACGTCGAATGCTGCTTCCTGAAAACATTTCTAAAGCTCACGAAGAAGGTATTCTCCATTTCCATGACGCTGATTATTTCCTGCAGCCAATCTTTAACTGCTGCCTAATCAACATCAAAGATATGTTTGATAATGGCACAATGATGAATGGCAAGCTGATTGAAACACCTAAGAGCTTCCAGGTTGCATGTACAGTTATGACTCAGATTATTGCTTCTGTTGCAAGTTCACAGTATGGCGGACAGTCCATCAACCTGAAGCATTTGGGTAAATACCTGCGTGTATCAAAGGAAAAATTCTATAGAGAACTGAAGACAAAGCATGGTGATCAGATGAGTGAAGAGCTGATCAATGAAATCGTTGAAGACCGTCTGCAGACAGAATTATCTGCAGGTGTACAGACAATTCAGTATCAGATTAATACACTGATGACTACAAATGGTCAAAGTCCTTTTGTCACTTTGTTTTTGGAACTGGATGAAAAAGACCCATACATTGAAGAAACTGCAATGATTGTTCAGGAAATTCTGAAACAAAGAATGCAGGGAATCAAGAATGAAAAGGGTGTTTATGTTACTCCTGCTTTCCCTAAACTGATTTATGTACTGGATGAACATAACTGCTTAAAGGGCGGTAAATATGATTATATTACAAAGCTTGCTGTTGAATGCTCATCAAAGAGAATGTATCCAGATTATATTTCTGCAAAGAAAATGCGTGAAAACTATGAAGGCAATGTCTTCTCTCCAATGGGATGCAGAAGCTTCCTGTCTCCTTGGAAAGATGCGCAGGGTAATTATAAGTTTGAAGGCCGTTTCAATCAGGGGGTTGTTTCCATCAACCTGCCTCAGATTGGCATTTTAGCAAACAAAGATGAAGAAAAATTCTGGAAGCTTCTTAGTGAACGTCTTGAACTGTGCCATGAAGCTCTGATGTGCCGTCATCATGCATTGCAGAATGTTACATCAGATGTTTCTCCAATTCATTGGCAGCATGGTGCAATTGCACGATTAAAACCAGGAGAAAAGATTACTCCACTATTAAAGAATGGCTACTCTACAATCTCTTTAGGATATATTGGTCTGTATGAAGTGACACTGCTGATGACAGGTAAATCACAGACAACTCCAGAAGGTGAAGTCTTCGCACAGAAAGTCATGAAGCGTCTGCGTATGGCTTGTGAAACATGGAAAGCTGAAAGCGGACTTGGATTTGGCCTGTATGGAACACCTGCAGAAAGTCTGTGCTACCGTTTCGCAAGAATTGATAAGCAGAGATTTGGAGAAATCGAAGACATTACAGACAAGGGTTATTATACAAACTCTTACCACGTAGATGTTCGTGAACATATTGACGCATTCAGCAAGCTGAAATTTGAAAGTCAGTTTCAGCCAATCAGTTCTGGCGGTGCTATCTCTTATGTTGAAATTCCAAACATGAGACATAACCTGAAGGCTCTGGAAGAACTCGTAAAATTCATCTATGACAATATTCAGTATGCAGAATTCAATACAAAATCTGATTACTGCCATGAATGTGGATATGATGGTGAAATCATCATCAACGACAACAATGAATGGGAATGCCCAAGCTGTCATAACAAAGACAAGCATAAGATGAATGTTACTCGCAGAACATGCGGTTATCTGGGTGAAAACTTCTGGAATGTCGGTAAGACAAAAGAAATTAAGGCTAGGGTGACACATCTGTAATGAATTACGCATCCATTAAAAACTGTGATGTTGCCAATGGCGAAGGAATCCGCATCTCATTATTTGTGAGCGGATGCACTCATCACTGCAAAAACTGTTTCAATCAGGAAGCTTGGGACTTCAATTATGGAAATAAGTTTGATGAAGCCGCACAGCAGCAAATCATCGACTTGTTAAAACCTAGCTACATTCAAGGATTATCTTTGTTAGGTGGAGAACCGATGGAACCAGCCAATCAAAAAGCACTGCTTCCATTCATTCAAAAAGTGAAAGAACTCTATCCTGAAAAAGATATCTGGTGCTATTCTGGTTATCTCTTTGATAAACAGATCATGGAAGAAATGACAAAGAAATTCGATTTTACCCTTCCATTAGTTTCTCTGTTTGATGTGATGGTTGATGGTAAATATGTGGAAGAACTTCATGACTTATCAATACGATTCAGAGGTTCATCAAACCAGAGAATTATTGATGTACAGAAATCACTCAAAGAGAATCAAGTAATCCTCTATGAATTTTAAGACTCGCACAGCGAGTCTTTTTCATTGTCCGAACGAAAGGACATTAAAAATCAAAGAATTGGATATACTACAAACAGAGGTGATTTCATGACATTCACATATGCAAAGAAAAAGACAACTCCTCCTGCTCGTCGCATCATCAACATGAGCGAAGAAAAAGGAACGACCTATTATGCAGTACGTATTTCTTATTCTGATGGTTCAAGTGAACATTACTACAATCTCAAAGCCAATGATTTAAAAAGAATCCCATAGAAAAAGACTCTCTTGCGAGAGTCTTTATATGTTATTTAGAAAGACCGTATGCAGCAGCTGCATGTCCAGCTAAATAGCCAGATGTAAATGTCCAAGACTGAGCCTGTCCACCCCAAGGAGTGTATACCTTGCCTTCAATATTTTCAACACCCTGTGAATCAGCACCAACTGCAAACAGGTTTGCGATTGGAGTACCATCTTCACGCAGTACGTTCATGTTTACATCAACATCCAATCCACCAACTGAACCATAAGTGTATCCAGCACATGCAACAGCATAGTAAACGCCATCTTCACCTAAAGTAGCAGTCAATGTAGCTTCATCACAACCAATCTGAGCAGCCAAATCCTTAATACTTTCAGCCTTCAGTACGTTACCGTATTCAGCACCAACAGACAGGATAGTATCCATATCTTCAACTGGTGTACCAACAGTGAACTTACCGCCCTGACCCATAAACATTGATGTAGCCATTGCAAAGTTATCAGTTAAACCATTTGTCTTGAATTCATTGATTTCAGCTTCTGAGTAGATATTGTAGTACAGATAGTTAGGAATCTGTGCTTCAACCAAAGTAAGATCCAGAGGTTCACCATAAACGTTAGTGCTCATTTCACCCTTAGCCAAAGCCAATGCAGACAAAATAGCCTTCTGATCAGCAGTCAAATCATCATTCTTAATCATGTTAGGAATCTGCAGAATGTGAATCATTGGATCAACACCCAGCATGTAAGTCGCACCACCAGCAGAGATACCCATATTAATACCAGTACCATCATTCACTGTTACTGCAACAGTATTCAGAGTTCTACCCCAGTGTTCTTCACACATTTCAGCATTACCAACATAACCACCAGTTGCCAAAATGATTGAATCACCATAGATTTCATAAGTAGTACCATCATACTTCACAGCCTTAACACCTACAGCAGTATCACCATCAAAAATCAGTTCTTCTGCAGTCAGTTCCAGCATGTAGTCATTCTTTTCATTCAGTTCTACAGCCTTTTCCATTGCACGGTCATACTGATTTGTCTTGTTAGGACCAAAGATGTTTCTTACGCCGTTTTCTGCAACATAGCTAGTCCAGAACTGAGACCACTGTGGACGTACAAAGCTCAGAATCATACCAGCAAATTCAAAGCCAAAGTTGTCTACATAATACTTGATATGAGTATCATTGTTGTAAACAGCCTCTTTAATGATATCAGCCTTTTCATCAGATTCTACATAATCCATCCAAACCTGATATACTTCATCCTTGTCTGCAAATGTTACATCATTGTAAGCTTCACCAATTGAACCCAGCAGCATAGGACCAGTAGTAGTTGTAGAGTTACCACCCAGTTTAGCAGCAGTTTCGATACCAAATACTGTTGCGCCCTGTTCAGCAGCAGCCAGATAAGACAGGATACCAGATCCTCCCAGACCTACAACAACAACATCATAGCCTTCCAGTTTAACAGTTTCAGTGCTCTTAGCAACTGGTTCCATCCATTCAGAAGCAACGCCGCCAGCCTGTTCAATTGCATCAGTTACGATTGTCTTAATAGCATTTGAAGTAACAGTAGCACCAGATACAGCATCAGTAGCTAAAGACTGATTTTCAATAATTCTGCCAGGCAGAATATTCAATGCAGTTGCAGCAATTTCACCAGTTTCACTGTCATGTTCTTCAGTGATTTTGATGTCTGCAATCTTACCATCAGTAATAGTAACTTCACCACTCATCATACCAGTCCAGCTGTAGCTCACTGCAGTTGCAGTATAAGTACCATCAGTCAGAGCAGTTTTAGAAGGTGCAACACCCATTGCCTGATCCAATGCAGACTTTGCAGCAGCAGCAACAGCATTGCTAGTGATTGTAGCACCAGACATACCGTCTACTTCAATTGTCTTGCCTTCTTTCATTGCAGCAGCCATATCTTCAATAGCCTTTGCACCAATTCCAGCAGTTTCATTAGCACCTGTAATCACAACATCTGTAATTTCAGTATCGCTAACAGTCAATTCTACAGTAACATCTCCGCCAAAGCCAGCAGCAGTAGCAGTGTATGTTCCTGCAGTGTAGATTTTATCTTCTTCCTTAGGTGTTGATGAACATGCAGCAACGCTTACAGCCATCAAACAAGAAAGAAGAATCATAAATAACTTTTTCATTTTTCGTTTCCTCCTTACAATAAAAATAAACCTTACAATAATTGTAAGGTCAAGAAGTTTGTGAAATTTTACTCATGCACTGACACAAGAAATTCAAAGTAAGTCACTTCCTGCTCATAGTATGCATGATAACGTACAACTCCATATAAGTCTGAAGCTATTTTATACCCTTGTGACTCAATCCATTCAAAGAATGATTCAAATCTTTTCTTAGAAAAGTTTTCTCCCTGTGTTTTAATCACAGTCTTTGCCAAAGGACCTTTAATGGTCACAGTATGACGTTCAAGTTCACTTAGCGATAATGTTTTTACTGCATAATCCATATTCAGAAAAACACCATACTTAAAATCAAAAGGTGCTTCATCATCCAGTGCCGATTTAGAAATCACAAATCCCTGTCGAACATGCGGAGCCAGCTTCTGATATTCTACAAGCTGATTATCCTTTTCATTGATCAAAGAAAAGCCGCTGCCTGATTTCATGACTGAAACCATCGTGTGACCTTCTTCTTCAATCCAGCATGTTCCCGCTACTTTTTCAGCCATTTCAATCCCTCGATGATATTCTTCAAGCTCCTGTTTCAACAGTTCAAGCTGCTGAATCTGTTCATCCACTTCATCAATGCGCTGTTCAAAAGAAGTTTTCACTTCATTCATCGTCATTTCCTGAAGCATTTGTTTAATTTTAGGCAGTGAAAAGCCCATAGAACGATAGATTGAAATCATAAATAGACTGCGAGTATCTTCTACAGCATAAGTACGATATTGATTCTCATCATTGCGATGTGAAGTAATCAATCCTAATGATTCATAATGGCGAAGCGTCTGTGTTGAAACACCTAAAGACTTTGCAATCTGTCCTACTGTATATTTACTCACAAAACCACCTCGTACTTTGATTATATCATCTTCAATCAAAATTCAAAAGACGCTGATTCAGCGTCTTCATTAATTATTCTTTAACCTGTTCAATGATTTTTTTCAGTTCATCCAAATCCTCTTTATTCAAAGACCCTGCATCAATCAGTGAGCTGAACAAACTTTTTACTGAATGACGATGCACCAGATGGTAAAAGTCTGCAGTTTCTACTTTCTGGTAATCTCTTTGAGTAATCAAAGGATGGTACAATTTAAATTTACCCTGTTTTTCAATATAAATTGCTTCTTTTTCAGCTAATCTTGATAGTAAAGCCTGAATTGTTGACATTGACCATTCTTTATCCTCTATTTTTTCTGCAATCTCACCTGTACGCATTGGTATTCCTTCCTGCCAAAGCACATTCATGACAGTCAATTCTGCATCTGATAATTTTTTCATCACATTCACTCCCTATTTTGTTTTAACTGTTGTTTTTAATCACAGAACCACCTGGGCCTTCTGTCCAATACCACTCATTGTATCCAGACACAAGATTCCTGATTTCATCAAGTTCGTCTATCAAGTAAGTATAAACTACCTTCTGATTCTTAACAACACCATTTCCTCTAGACATCACTAATTGACCACTTTCGTAGAACTCTAATTTAAGTACATCTTTTTCAGAAATCCTTATTGTCACTTTCACTAAAATCTGATCATCATCTATAATATCAAACTCTCTTTTATTCTTTAGATTCAAAGATTCAAGAACTTGTTCCACAATGAATCTCTGCTGTTTCAAATCCTGATTTATTCGAGTCAATTCAGCCTGTATTTGATTCTTTTCTTCTTCAATCCTTTGAAGATAGTATGCTGCATCACTTTCATCTTCTGTTAATGAAAGTTCTTCTTCATAATACTGGATAGTCATTTTCTGCCCTGAAGTTGCAACACTCATTTCATTTTGATCCTCAAGACTTATTGTTCCGTGAGTAAGGACATAATAACCTTGTTTAATTTCTTTATTGTATTTTGCATAAACATCCATTTTTTCAATCATGTTATTTTGCAACACTGAAATAGTTTGACTCATTAAAGTGTTTTTTGATGTACATCCCACTAAATTTCCACCTAACAGCACACACAAACTTAGCATTATCCCAGCTATTATTCCTTTTTTCCTTTTTGTATTATGCTTAATTCGAACAAATCGTTCTTTGATATTACTTTTTCCATCAAGAAGACCACTTGTAAACTTCATACGTTTAGAAACCATCATTTCTGCAGCGTCATATAAAGTAATCATATAACGCATTCTATCCAAATCTGTCTTATCTTTTAGCACCTCCTCATCACAAGCCATTTCTCTATCCGTCTCCCATAATCTTTCCATGATATAGACGCATGGATTAAACCAGTGTAATGATTTTATAATGCACATTAACCATTGTTTAAGTCCGTCTTGGGATTTGCAATGAGTTAGTTCATGAGAAAGAACCCATTCATTATCAACTAATTCTGGATTTAAATACACTTTTGGTTTCACAGCACCAAAGGATAATGGCTCAGGAACCACATCTGAACTATAGACTTCTATACCATCTCTTTCAAAAAGATAGTTCGAATTTCTTTTTAGCCAATTTGAAATTGATAAATAAGCATAGCCATGAATTCCAATCATTATCAACGCTACTACAAACCAGATAACCAGTACACTATTTTTTAAATTATATTGAATCAAATTTTCTTGCAAATTCATTTGAATTGCTGGTTCATTTGTATTCATTGT
This sequence comes from Erysipelotrichaceae bacterium, assembly GCA_017473335.1. Classification (GTDB taxonomy): domain Bacteria; phylum Bacillota_I; class Bacilli_A; order Erysipelotrichales; family Erysipelotrichaceae; genus RGIG1896. Next base: position 28,196 of record JAFULN010000004.1, on the reverse strand, counting down.
ATCTGCCTTTATCTGATTATCATCCATCATGATTTCGTCACTAGTATCTATTATATTATTGAATTCGATATTTACACTCTGCTGTGAAAAATCAATATCTCTTGCTGGATGGATAAATGAAACATTAAACTGAAACGGAATAAGCATTCTTATTGCGACAAACAGCCACAACATACACATTATTTTCACTTGATATTTTTGATGAATCCATTTTCTTAAGAACCATAATACAAGAATTACAATTCCCATTGATACTGATAACGATAAGATATCTAACACTTCTAATCCACCACCTTTGTCATTAATTATTTACTGAATCATTCACAATTTTCTTGATTTTCCAATTATCATCAAGGGTCGGATCATCTTTTCTTCTTTGAACTCCAGGCCCCTTTGTCCAATACCACTTGAAATGATCATAAACAACATTTATTAACTTGTTAATCGTATCATCGTTCACCTGATAGAATTCTGCTTCTCTTTTACCATATTCAGGACCTGAGGAAACCATCATTGTCCCATTGCGGAAGAAGCATATACTATTGTTCATCCCTTTGTCTGCATCAAGGTTTACTTTTACTACTGCATCACCCTCTGATGGCATTTGAATGAAATCTAATTCTGTTACAGACATCGTTTCAAAAATCTCAAGAATTTTCTTCTCCTTCAATACAGCCTTCATATAATCGCCACTGGGCAACTGATTTTTCGGATGATTAAATTCCATGGATTCACCATATGTACAAAAAACTTCAGCTAAACTTCCATCAGTCTGCTTTTGAAATTCTATACCCCTGAGTATCACTGCATACAATTCCATATCTTCTGTTTCAACCTTTTCAATCATTCTTTGAAGAAGTGTTTCTTCATTTTGACCATTAGAATGATATATAGCAGTACATCCGCATAAAAGAGAGATTACTATCAAATAAGCTGCTATTCTACGCATCAAAATCACTCCACATCTCTACATTTGTCAATCTTATAATACATTATACCTCTACATCTGTCAAGGTGGTGAAACTAAAAAGTTATCACATTAAATGTGATAACTTTTTATTGCTTATTTGTAAATTTCTTAGTGAATTCTCCAAAGAACGGAAAATAATAGATTTCCCAGCCATACGCCTTCACAATACCAACGATTTCAAACGCAACAACTATTACAGTAATTGCAGTACTTATAACGCCAACAATCCCAACAACCCCTAATGCACCAAAGATATTATTCCCTAAAACTAAGGAAGATCCTGCTGAAACAAAACCAAATAATATCATCAAGACATTAAAAACCAGTACAACTGCCTGCAGCACTAAAGACTGAACTGCATGAAAAAAGACTAGAGGGCTGTTCTTTTCAAGGAATATTGCTACAACTGGAAGCACCCATGAAATAATACCTAATGACATAAAATTTCCTAACAAAGGAAGCAAATAAACACTTAACGCAACTAAGTTTGCATCCGCATCCAAGATAGATGACTTATGCGGTTCTACTTTATGATTCATACATTCACACTCTTTTCTAGAACTTGATTATACCACATAACATATAGAAACAAAAAAACATTAACCAATGATTTCAATCATCCTCTATCATTTTCATATTAAAAGCCGTCTTTCGACGGCTTTGTGCGTTATCCTTTCAGACCTCCACGTGCTACACCATTGACAATCTGTTTTCTTGCAAACAGGAACAAAATAATCATAGGTACAACGATGATTGTAGAAGCTGCCATCATCAATTGAGTTTCTGCACCGCCTTCTGAAACGAATGCATACAGCCCAAATGGCAATGTTCTTAGGTCTTTATCAACAACTGCCAGCATTGGCCACATGAAGCTATTCCATGAAGCAATTGCATTCAGCAGGATAATAGTTACCAAAGAAGGTCTAGCAATTGGAACCATGATTCTCCACAGATACTTCCAGTTAGAACATCCATCGACTCTTGCAGCCTGATACAGTGAATCAGGAATGCTGTCAAAGAACCCCTTCAGAATGTATGTATAGAAAATGCTTGAAGTAAATGGAATAATCAGAGCAAAAATCGTATTGTAAATCTTAATATCGATAATAGTACGATAGTTTGTAATAATGATCATTTCAAACGGAACCATCATTAATCCCAGAAGCAAACCAAAGATGATGTGCTGCCCAGGGAATTTCAGCTTAGAGAACGCAAAGGAAGCTAAAATTGTAGTAAACGTACACAAACCAACACTTCCAACCATTGCAATGACTGAGTTTTTAAAGTAGGTCATGAATGGAGCCATATTGAAAGCTGTAACGAAGTTATCCAAATTGAATGAAGAAGGCCACCATACTGGCGGGAATGCAGTCACTTCAAAATAAGTCTTAAATGCACCTGTAATCATCCAATAAAATGGGAAGAACATAACAATTGCACCAAGAGTCAGGAAGATATAAATAATAACTCTTCCAACTGTCAGATGCTTTAATGAATACTTAATCTTATCCAACATCTTTCATTCCTCCTAGTTCTTTGTCTTTCCTTCAACCCAGCGCTGAATCATCGTAAAGATAAAGATAGTGATGAACAGCAATACAGCTGCAGCAGCTGCATATCCATATCTTGCAGGTGACTTAACGCGGAACTGATAATAAATGTAATAAACAACAGTAAACAGGTTATTTGCGATACCAGCCCCCTGGAACAATGGGAACAGTTCATTGTAAACCTTAAATGTACTAATTGTGTTCACACAAACTACCAGGAAGATTGTAGGTGCAAGCAATGGAAGAGTAATTCTAAAGAAGCTCTTGATTGGACCAGCTCCATCAACCTTAGCAGCTGTGTAATACATTGGATCAATATTCTGCAAACCAGACAGAAGCAGAATGATAGTAAATGGAAGAATTGCCCAAATCCCATAGATACAAAGTGCAGGGAAGTTATATTGAGGTACCTGCAGCCAGTTAATAGCTTCAATGCCAAAAAACGAAAGCAGATAGTTAATAACCCCTGATTTGTAGTTAAACATGAAACGCCATGCGAACCCAATCGCAATTGTAGAAGTAACCATTGGAAGGAAGTACGCAGTCTGGAACATACCGCTGAATTTAATTTTCTGGTTCAACAGTGTAGCAATGACAACCGCCAAACATGTAGAAATAGGAATAACAATGAATACATACATAAATGTATTCTTATAAGCCTGAAGGAAATAAGCATCTTTCAGTACATACAGATAGTTGCCAATACCCCAGCTTGCAAAATCCTTAGTAATAAAGTTGTATCCCTCTTTAAAGGATAAGAGAACTACGTTAACAATTGGATAAAGAGTAAACAGTATAACCCCAATGGCAAATGGAGCGAGGTAAAGATAAGGCTCAACCGTTTTACCTAACGATAAGCTTTTCTTTTTTCCTGCTGTTTTGGTACTCATGCAAGTCTTTCTCCTGTTTCTGCATCAAATACGAAGACGCCTCGTTTCTTAAGTCCAACTGTTACTTTCTGTCCTTTGCCAAAGCTCTTTTCTGCAGGAATATAAGCTCTTACTTTGTAGTCGCCCAGACTTACATAAGCCAGAACTTCTTTCCCCATAACGTAAGTTTCTACTACTGTACCTTCAGCGTTCTTGATTCCTTCGTCAATAACAATGGATTCTGCACGCATAGACAGAATCACTTTGTGACCTTCCTTCAGGTTCTTAGCAGCATCCAGTTCAACAACACATCCGCCATCCAGAACAATTGCACCATTCTGAACAACACCATATGTCTTATTGATCGGTGGGTTTCCAAGGAAGTCTGCAACGAAGCAGTTTGCTGGTTCATCATAGAGTTCCTGAGGACGAGCCACCTGCTGCAAAAATCCATCCTTCATCAGAACGATATGGTCAGAAATAGACATTGCTTCTTCCTGGTCATGTGTAACGAAAATTGTAGTAACCTGAGTTTCCTGCTGAATACGACGAATTTCTTCACGCATTTCAATACGCAGACGAGCATCCAGGTTTGACAGAGGTTCATCCAGAAGCAGAACACGAGGATTCTTAATCAAAGCACGTGCAATCGCAACACGCTGCTGCTGACCACCAGAGAGCTGCTTAGGCTTGCGATCCAGCAGCATATCAACATGAACCAGCTTAGCCATTTCCTTAGCTTTTGCTTCACGTTCTTCTTTCTTAACTTTCTTGATTTCAAGCGGGAATGCGATGTTTTCAAGAACAGTCATGTGTGGATACAATGCATAGTTCTGGAACACCAGACCTACCCCACGCTTTTCAGGTGTTACATCTGTAACATCATCTTCATCAAAGAAAATCTTACCAGTTGATGAAGGCAGAATACCTGAAATCATGTTCAGCATTGTACTCTTACCACATCCAGAAGGACCCAGCAAGGCAATCAGTTCACCAGATTCAATAACTGCACTAAAGTCATTGACGGCAATTGTAGAACCAAAATCTTTGGTCAGGTGATCAATTGTAATCTTCATAAGAAATCTCCCCTTTTATTTTAATATTTCAACCCAAGGTGTACCCTCAGTATCATTCATTTCCATACCGAGCATTGCAGCCATCGTTGACGCTTCATTCAACATAGAGCCTCGTTCTACAACGACTCCCTTTTTTATGTTTTTGCCCCAGGCGATGAATGTTGTTGTTTCATTCTGGAATGGTAGATAGCCATGTGATGCCAGAGTATGACTCCATCCAGGCTTCAGGTATTCTTCAAACAAATCTTTTCCAGCCAAAGTACTGTCAAAGTTCATTGTTTCCTTACCTTCAATGACAAAGTCAATATGTTCATTCACTAAACCAAACTGTTCTTCAACTTCCTCTTTCGTAAAGACATAACCAATATTCAGTTCAGGTCTTTCCTTGCATGAAAGCAGGAAGTCATACACACGCTTTTTCAGCTTTTCATCATTCTTATCTTTCAATTCAATCCATGCAGACATAGAAGCTGAATGACAATAAGCTTCCCAATCCACCAAATTATTGTTTTCATCTGTTGTAATGAATCCATTTTCTTTCAAAAGCAGGTTGAAATTGATATTCTGCACCGCATCACTCTGTCCATGGTCACCCAAAATAACAATATTTGTATCTTCCAAATCACCAAACTTTTCAAGAGCTTTTAAAAGTCTTCCCAACTCTTCATTGTGCTTTCTCAGCTGCTTGTTGACCACTTCATTCTGAATACCATTACGATGCTTTGCGCTATCCAAATCACACATCTTTACCAGCATGATATCAGGCTGGCCATAATCTTCCAAAATATCAATTGCCAGTTCCATTGTAAATTCATCCAAAGAACGCTTTTCACCAGTCAGAAGATATTCATACTTCCAAAAATAGCGATCCAGAATTTCCTGTGTTGCATTGTTCACATAGAACTGATAAGGATTATCTCCCTGATAATCAATAGGAACAATCATTGGCATATTGTAGTCAATGTCAGCACCACCAGATACAGGCCATGTTAATGAACATGTTTTCTTACCGTATTCATGAGCCACATCCATCAGTGTACGGCACTGAATCTGTGATCTAAGTGAATACCACGGTGCATGAGGATCTTCTACATCCACCATTTCATTATGCGGAATACCATGTCCTTTTACTGTTCTTCCTGTCAAGATAGAACAATGGCATGGATAAGTAAGTGATGGATAAACCGGTTCAACATGTTTGATATAACTTCCTTCTTCAATAATTTTCTTGAAGTTAGAAAGAGTCTTCATATATTCAATATCACATGTGCACAGCGCATCCAGACAGAATACCAGAAGTTTACTCATGATAGTTCTCCTTTCGCAAACTCTACTTTCTTCTTTATTTTTTGTGTTCGAAGCCCATTTCAAACACAGAAAATAAAATTCAAACAATTGAGGAAAAAGGACTGAAGGAATAACCCTCAGCCCTTTTCAAATTGCTTGACTTATTCGTTCATTGCAGCTTCAGCGTTAGTTGCTGCTGTATTAACTGCTGCTTCAGCAGTCCATCCTTCATTCAGGACACCCTTCATCATAGTGTCAAGTTCTGTACGAACCTGGTTAGCACCAGAGAATGTAGGAGGAACGATACCATTTACCAGCTGTCCACCCAGAGCAGTCAGAGCCAAATCGTTAGCAACAAATGCCTGGTAATCAGCATTTTCCTGTACTTTGTAGTAAGGAGAGTAAGCGTTCAGAATCTGTACCCAGCGGCCATTCTGTTCAATCAGGTATGCTACGAAATCAGCAATTGCTGCATCAGTAGCTTCATCACCAGTCTTGAAACCGATAGCTGAACGGTTCCAGTTAACAACTTCTACAGAGTTTTCATCGATTACAGGAACAGTAGTAACTGCCAGTTCCCAAGTAGCATCAGCACCCTGTCCACCCAGATATGGCAGACCAGCAGAAGAACCAATGTAAGAAGCCAGGATACCAGAGTTGATGTCGCCTGAGTTATATCCATCAGCAGACTGAGCCTTCAGCTGGAAATAACCTTCACGAACACCTTCTGCCCACCATTCAACCCACTGAGTCAGAGCTTCATCGTTCCAAACAACTTTCTTGTTTGCAAGATCAACATACTGACCATCATGAGTCTGAAGAATCAACATCTGAGCAAAGTCAGTTGCAGAGTCAACTGCGAAACCAACGATATTCTTTTCTTCATAGATCTTCTTAGAATTAGCTTTTAATTCATCCCAAGTTCTAGGCAGAGACAGACCAAGTTCATCATAAATTGTCTTGTTGACAAACAGCAGAGGTCCAGTAGTCTGCATAGGAGCAGCATAAACCTTACCATCATCAAATGCGCTAGCTTCTTCTACATAGTTTGCAGAAGTTACATCAGACAATTTGAAATCCCAGTATTCTTCCAAAGGAAGAAGCATGTCATAACCATCAAAGTTCTTAGCGAAAGAAGTATAGTTGAAAATCAACTGAGGTCCAACACCATTAGTTACAGCGTCAGATACAGTACCTTCGAATGTAGAATAATCATAACCACCAACAACGTCAATTGTAACGCCTTCATGAGCAGCCATGTATTCTGCAGCGAAGTCCTGCAGCATAGTTTCCTGTGCCTTTGTGAATGTGTGCCAGATAGCGAATTTTACTTCCTTGGGTTCGTCATCAGCAGGAGTGTCTGTACCACCGTTGCTAGAACCGCATGCTGCCATACCCAGTACTAACATCAGAGCCAGAACAAGTTTGAATAACTTTTTCATTTTGAGTCTTTCCTTTCCCTTACGCTTTTCGCGTTTTCATGTGTATATTATAAACCATTTCATTTCTGATTTGAAGTAGTCATTTTTTAACTCTTTGTAAATTCAATGCAAACTTCAAGAATTGTATATATTTTTTATAACAAATCCATCAAATAAATGGTCTTCTATCCAAGACAAGCTTCAAAGGAACATCACTGATGATTTCTCCAGGCAAAAATGACTGCAGCTCAGCCAATGCACAAATGCACCCAAACAAAGTATGCATATCATTTAAACCATCATGCGTTTTATAGTCCAAAGACAAAAGCCATTCAATATAGTCTTTCGCAAATTCACGAACTATATCCTTGCATTCCTCATAGCGATAATGACACTGACGCACAGAACGTGTAATACAGTATGTCCAGTCAATCTCCGCAAATGAAATTGCACGACCCAAGCGTTCCCATGATTTTGTTTTATAGATTTCAAGACAAGTATCAATCATCTTTTCAGGATAACGAATTGGCATGTGTGCATATTCATGGTTAAACAAGTAATGAAAACTTCCTGCAAGATATGGAAATACAGATGGAGCTTTACGAACCCCCGCAAAAGAATCCGCATTCATAATCGGGCGCACATCGCCCTTTCTCCAGAATCCAGTCTCTGGACACATCTGATCATACAGCCATTCAAAGTACCATCTTTGCCATTGTGGACTTGCTTCTTTATTTAATATGACCGCAGCATAAATCCCTGCTCCTTCATGTGAAGCAGTCCAAGGATTATCGTGCCAGTCTAAATTATCCAAAAGATGATAAAGACCTTCTTTGCTTAAACAATGTGCCATTCCTTTTAAAGGATAAAGTGCTTTTTTCTCAAACAGTTCCAGTGCTGCAATGACATGAGCAGTTGTATGAAATGTGTGATGAGTCACTTCATGAAACAAACCAGTCTCCTCATTTTGAAAAGACTGCAGTGTCTTTACCCATCCAGCACGTTCATCCGCTTCACTTGGAAACTTTCCAATCATATACAAAATGTTGGCTGCATCAGCACATCCATACTCATTGATGCCCAACTCACGATTTTCCTGTTCATTCTGCCAGATCCATCTGGCATAAGCACCTGGCTGCTCTGTTACTTTATGTGATTTTATAATTTCGACTGCATGATCAATCAAAGGCTGAATATTTAATTCCATAGTATTTCCTCCTGCTTTTTCTTTATTATAACATAAAGACTCTGCCACAAAGTGACAGAGCCTAAATTTCTTTATCTTACAGAGCTTCAGTAGCTGCAATACGACCTGCACGGCGTCCAAATGTTACTGAACGTCCAGCTGCCATACCAGTTACCAGGTTGAAATATGTATTTCCGAAGAATCCACCAGAAGCATCGCCGCATACATACAGTCCAGGAATTGGATTATGATCAGCATCGATTGCATTCATATTCTTGTTGATACGGATACCATCCAGTGTAGACAGCAGCCATGCGCATGTTCTTACACCATAGAATGGAGCAGTATCAATTGGAGTAATACGATAAGCAACCTTACCATATTCTTCATCAACACCTGTTGCAGCATAAGTGTTGTAACGCTTAACCTGTTCCAGGAATGGTTCTACAGGAATATTCAGACCTTCAGCTAGTTCTTCCAGAGTATCTGCAACAACGATATGACCGCTGTCAATTAATCCCTGATTCATACCACCCCACACTGCATCAAATGGAATGTTCATTGGTGCACCATTATCGAATGGGAAAAGACGGCAGCATCCTACCATCTGCATCTGTTCTGCATGTGCCTTTGCATTTGCATCATAGATGTGGCAGTATACTGAACCTGGCTGCATGCTTGTACTGTGCAGCATATAGTCATATGGTCCAGATTCATTACAGAAACGAACACCATTCAGGTTAACTTTCATGAATGGCTGTTCACCGAACCAGTACCACTGACCCTTATCTCCACCCTTACCAGTCTTAGGGTCTACTGCAGCACGGTTAAAGCTGCAAGTACCATGTACCTGGTCCATATCAGCACCTGCCCACAGAGCAGCCTTGATACCTGAACCATTGTCAGCAGAAGTCAGTGCGATACCAGTAGCACTTACACGTACTGTTTCTGGCTGAAGAGCCTTCAGCATTTCAGCATTACCTGTGTATCCACCAGTACATACGATAACACCCTTAGAAGCATTGATCTGGATTGTGCCCTTTTCTTTGCTTTCAGCGATAATACCAGTTACACGACCATCTGTCTTCACCAGTTTTACCAGTGTTGTTTCCAGCATGAATTCAACACCCAGTTCTTCACCATATTCTCTCAGAACTGTTGCCTTGTCTCTTTCACCCAGCTGCTGAGGGCTGTGTCCTGTTGCATAAGCTGCATCACGTCCACCACCATTGTAGTTTCCGATGCCGCCTTCATGCCACATTTTGAAATCGCCTTTTCTTTCCAGTACGCTTGTGTACCAGTCAACAGCTTCACCTGATTCATCCATCCACAGCTTAATCAAATCAGAATCAACATATCCATTCGCATAACGAACTGCATCTTTCAAAAGCTGCATCTTATCGATAGCCAGATATGGGAATTCCTTTTCAGTTTCCTGCTGCAGTTTAGAGTTGATTGCACCGATGTCATCCTTTGGTGTATTTAGATAACCATAGCGTTCAATCATCAGAACCTTTGCACCATTTTCAGCTGCAGTCAATGCTGCAGGCCATCCAGCAGTACCAGATCCAATAACAAGAACTTCGGTTTCGATGGTTTCTGCAACTGCACCAGTTTCAGGTTCAACACCCAGCCATGCAGGAACATCACTTGCAGGTTCAACAGTTTCTGGTGTTGGAGTAGGTGTAGCAGTTGGAGTAGTAGAAGTATCTGCGCATGCCCCTAAAAGACCCATTGCCGCAACGCCTAATGCACCAGCAGCACTGCCCTTTAAGAACTCACGACGAGAAATACTCTTTGTGTTTGCCATAATTTGTTTCCTCCTTTACTTTAAAACATATTTTAAATCTGAGGGTAACCATCAAGTCAATCATTTTATGTGAAAAAATTAACGAGTTTTATGATAAAATAACTCTACAAGGAGCTGATGAATGTGGCTAAACAATATAAAATTGGAGAATTCTCTAAGCACTTGGGGGTAACACCTGAGTTTTTAAAACACTATGAACAATATGGCCTAATTCCCCCTTCCATTTCTGAATCAGGATATCGCTATTACCCTTTTGAAATGGCCTCAGAAGTTTTAGAATGCATTAAACTTAGAAACTGGGAATTCTCATTAAAAGAAATACAAAAAATCATCAAAGAATACAACGTTGAACAAATACTTGATTTATATTCAGAAAAAGCAGAAGAAATGAAAGAAATAATCAGCTTCTATGAGTCTTTGATTTCAGATTATGAGCTTATGCATAACTGGATCAAAAAGAATGTGACTCCAAATGACTGGACGATCGAAAATATTGAAAGCTTTGTCTTTTTACCACATTCAAACCAGCTTGATTTCATTCATGACCCTAAAATGTACTCCATCATGAAACAGTGGGTACAGTGGATGCCAATGGTTCATTCCAGTCAATATATCCCTAACATCAACACACATCCCTCACCTGAATTCCAATGGGGTTTCTGCATTCCATTGCATCTAGCGCAAAAACATCATTTGACATATGACAAACCTTGTCATATTATCCCACAACAGCGCTGCTTAATCATACCTCTTATACGTCATACCACAATGACTCCTGAAGCCCAAACCAGCTGTACAGAAATCGTGAAACAGACACTTAAAAAATACAATCTGGAAGCTAAAGGAGAGCTTTATCGTGAAGTCTTCCAGTATTCACATGAAGATGGAAAACATACGCAGCACTGCAGACTCATTGTCCCAATCAAATAGTCTATATCAATAAAAGTGCTGAAGTTCAGCACTTTTCATTTTTTAATACATTTTTAATGGATTCATCCAATATACGCAAGACAGTATCTGCACCTGCACGCATTGGATTAATACGAATGACATAATTCGCAAAGATTGGATGTTTTTCCATCATTGTGCGTGATACGCGATAGAACATCGTATGCATTTCAAAGCGGCTTTCTGAACCCACTGGATATGGAAGAGCACCTAGTTTGGATGCTTCCTCCATCACTTGTTTCGCAATAGGAAGATCCAGCTGAACCAAAAGAATTCTTTCTTCAATGTTTGCCTTCACTGCTTTGCGTACATGATTCACTTCATTCTCATTCAGTCGCCTGCAAATTTCTTCAACCGCAATATTTTGTACTCCCAGCAAAACATGCACATTCACCAAAGAACGCATGATTTCTGTTGCCTCAGGACCCTGAACCTGTCCTCCACCTGAATAATTATGTTCTCTTAATCGATCAATATACTTCTTTTTCCCAACGACACATCCTACACCAGGAATTCCCATCACTTTGAAACATGAGAATGTTGATAAATCTGCACCTGCTTCACAGCCTAGCTGATCTACCTTAAAGACTGCATAGTTTTCATCTACAACAATACAAACTTCACTATTCAGCTTACGAATGTTTTCTATCAGTTCAATCGTATCATAGCTGTCACTCATCTGTTGACGAGTTCGCTGAATATATACAAGATCCACTCCTGATACAACTGCTTTTCTTACCGTTTCAAAATCATTGAAATCTGCCCTAATTAACTCTGCACCTAAACCTTCTAATGAAATCTGTGTTGTGACATACATTGAAGCATCATGAATCAATACTTTGCTTCCACGTTTCACTGCACCAAACAAAATAGCACGTATAGCACCTGTTCCTGCACCTCTTACTAAAATACAGTCTTCTGCATGAAAATATTCCGCAATAACCTTTTCTACTTCAGCAGTTCTTCTTGGTCTTCCCAATCCCAATACACATCCATAGTCTCCAGCTTCCAATGCTTCATATCCATCAAAGTGACGATGCATAATATCTACAAATCGGTATTGATTTGAAATGGACTGTTCCATTGAAATTGATTTTAAAGGTGTACTTTCAAAAGGATTACTCTGTACTTCATGATTTAGTGTTTCTATTAAAAGACGCTGAATCTTTCCTTTTAAATGAGGAACATTAAGAAGTTCACAAATTTCATCTGCTTCATCATTTAATATCAGACCAGTATACTCTTCAAATGAATCAGGATTTTCTATTAAATCACTCAACTGAGCACACAATTCATCTGCACAAAGATTCATCCCTAACTTCTGTATCAGTATTTCTTTCACTTGTTTCATTTCAGACTTCCTTTCTTCTCAACATGTTTTTAGGATTTTCAACCATGATTTGATGTATTTGTTCATCGGTAACACCTTCATTTTTCAGCATTGGCACAAAGCTTGTCAACATATGAGAATATCCCCAACCTCCCCAATGCTTGCACAAAGTAGGACCATCAATGTCACATGAAATCATGATTTGTTTGATATAGCCCATATCAATAAACTTCTTAATCATCTTTGCACGTTCTGTATCATATGGAAACTTCTGTCCATAATCAATATCTAAATGAATTTCAAAGAAGCCCTGTTTTCCAATACAGTCAAACTGAACTGTTGCACCCTTAGAGAAAATATACTCATAAGCTTCCATACGCTCTTCCAAGCGTGGATAGACATCCTGATGCCCAATTGCTACACGCGTTAAATCTGCACCCTCTTCTTCAAAGAAACGCAGCTGTTCTTTATACATCGTTCCTCTTCCAGTATGTGTCGTAATCGCTACACCTGTTTTCGCAGAAGCTCTTCCTGCAGCTCTCAGAACCTTTTCCTCTGTTTCATACACTGTGTAGTTACTAGAGCCTACTTCCGCAATCAAGGATGCCTTGATTTTGTGGGCACCTCTTCCTACTTCAATTTCATGAATCATCATATCTGCAAGTTCATCAATCGTTTTCTCTTTGATGAATTCAGGTAAACGCGGTTCTTTATAGAATCCAGTACCATACATTAATGTAACACCTGTTTCCATAGAAAGATCATACAAAGTATCAATACGTTCATCGCGTTCAAAAGACTTGCAGATTTCAGGTGTTGACATATCAATAATGACAGAACCACCAGCATTTTTATAATCAATCAGTTCCTGTTTTAAATAAGGCAAACGTTCTCCTCTTGCAAACAATAAATGTTCATGAGGAAGAATAACACCTAGTTCATCTAACGATTTTAAACCTGTGACAGTATTTACCATTTCTTTCATCCTTATTTCCTCCTTAAAGAAAACAGACACAAAACTGTGTCTGTCTTTTTTATTTATTCAAATCACCGATAAACGATGTTCCATTCTGTGTTGCTGGTACACCAAAATAGTCACAGACACTTGCCCCAACATCAGATAATGTTTTTCTTAGTCCAATATCTACACCTTCAACGCCCTTCTTCTTAATCAAAAGAGGCACGTTTTCACGAGTGTGACGGTTGTGTCCAATATTTGGATCATTGCCATGGTCTGCCATAACCACCAAAATATCATCATCATTCAAAAGTGTCAAAATCGTACCAATCTTTTCATCTGAAATTTCCAGAAGTTTTTTGTACCATCCTGAATCCTGTGAATGACCTGCTAAGTCTGTTTCCTGTACATTTGTGCAGATAAATCCATATTCCATCTTCTTGATTTCTTCAATAGTCAGATCTAATACTTCAGCTGTATCAACACATGAAACAACTTTACCACCATCATTCGCAACAATATCCGCAACCTTACCAAACAAAGATACAGGAACACCATGTGTTGTCAGAATTGTTGGCGCCTGCACTTTTTCATCAACACCATATCCTAAATGACGGCATTCATAACCCTGTTCATAAGATTTTGATTTTACTGCGTGAATTCCAATGAATGTATCTTGACGTGTTTCTTCTGCAGCCAGTACATCTTCAATTGTATTACCCGTACCGCCAAATGGAATCACACGGTTGACTGTTGCGATTTCACGTACTCGGCGTCCAATTTCAAGCTCTTTTTCAAATGACATATAGTCCAGCGGTGCTGTACAGTTATAGGCCATTCCTAAGTCAGCGTCAATGTTGTCACCTACTGTGCAGTAATCATCTACCAAAAGATAACGCAAACCACCATTCGAGCGAACTACTACTTTGTGCCCAGTTTCTTCCAAATGAGCCTTGATTTCATCCACTTTCATCTGAAATGGCTGCACCAGTGGTTTTTTAGGAAAAGACCCCATGATTTCCTGATGTCCCATGAATGTATCTGCGCCAAAATGCATCAATTCACTTTTACCGAAAACAGCTTTTGGTGAAAACTTCATCTGTGCACTTTCTGCACCATAAGCATTCATTAATCCAAGCTTTTCCAAATTTGGAAGTTTTAAATCTGGATAATCATGCAGAATACTTCCTAATGTTGTAGAAACTTCATCACCTGGACGTGCAGTTGCTGCATCAGCCATCGCCTGCATTCCAAACCCATCCAACACAATGACCACAAAACGTTTTTTCATGTTATTTCACCTCAGTCACTGCTGCAACACTTTTCTTTAAAATATTCATGACAGTATCTGCACCAGCTCGGTTAGGATTGATACGAATCATTCTGCTTGCCAGTGTAGGATCTGTCTTTAAGAATGTTCCTGACACACGGTAGAACAAAGGCGCAAATTCATATTTACTTTCTGCACCTACTGGATTAGGTAAAGCACCCATCTTTTCAGCTTCTACTAGAACCTGTTTAGCGATTGGCTGTTCAAATTCAACCAGCAGGACTTTAGACTGTGCATTCGCCAGATAAGCCTGTTTTACACCTTCCAGTTCACCATTGTTGATACGCTTCAGTACTTCTTCCCCTGTTTCTGCAGCAATTGCCAGCATAACTGGTGCATAGACAAGGCCTCTTAAAACTTCTAAAGCTTCCCATCCCTGTGTCTGACATCCGCCAGAATAGTGCATCTTACGAATCTTTGCGATATATTCATGTTTCCCTACAACGCATCCAATCCCTTCAGGACCCTGAAGTTTAAATGTTGAGAAGCAGGATAAATCAGCACCCAACTCACAGCTGATCTTATCTACCTTTAATACTGCATAGTTATCATCGCAAAGAATTGGAATATCTTTGCATGACTTAATTTTCTTCAACACTTCACCCATGTCGTAACGATCATCCAATTTCTGACGAGTGTACTGAACTAAAGCACACACAATATCCGGATTTTCATTCATCACACGTTCAATTTCATTTAAATCATTGTAGTCAGCCTTCACAATGTTTAGACCTAGCATTTCAACTGTTGTCACAGTTGTAGAATAGATTGCTGCATCATGAACCAGCATCTTCTGACCTGCTTTAATCATGGAAGTCAATCCATAACGGATAGCGCCAGTTCCTGCACCTCTTACAAGAATACAGTCTTCAGCACCAAAGAATTCCGCAATGGCCTTTTCAGCTTTCATGGTTGTAATAGGCTGATTTTCTGGCTGATGAACCCCTAAATCTCCACGAGTCAGAAATTCACTGCCTTCAAAATGATGCATTGCACATTCAACGATTTTGAACTGCTTCTGCATTGCCTGCTGTACACTAATACTTTCTAAAGGATATGCTGTCATTTTCTTCTCCTCCTATATCTGATAACCTTCATTGAAATAATTATCCAAATCCAGGAAATAACGTTCAATGAGCTCATCATGTACATGTTCAATCTTTTCACTCAGTTTTAATAACTTAGCGATTTTCTCTTCTTTGCTTTCACACATCAGAAGTGTTGCCATACCAAGTCCCTTTTGAGGAATGCATAAAGCTGTTGCACCTGCAATATTGCATACACGAACATAGCCTTTCGCAGCATCCATCTGTATCTGCTTCGTACGTTCATCAAAATGTCCAAACAAGGAATCACCAAATCCATGTAAATCAACAGGACCTTCAGTGATCATAAAAACATCACATTTTGTCAATATGTCTTTCAGATAAGCTGTCAGTTCATTTCTAGGTGCATTAGCATCCATCACTTCAAGCACTTGAGATTCTACTCCTGGATAAACACGATCTGTAAAGACAACACCTGTCTCTTCTGCTTTTGTTACACCTATCGCAATCTGTATCGCTTTAAACAGTATTTCTCTTTTTCTTGCCATAAAACCGAGAGAATTTCCTGCTACGATACCATCTGTATTCGCTTTTGCAGCCTGTTGACGATCTGCCTCAATCAATTTAGAAATAAACCCATAAATATTGACACACATCGCGGGAGCCAGCACACTGCCCCCACCATCATTTCCAATCCCCAAATCATTAATGCCCGCAAAAACATTCAATGCAGTTCCTGAAGAAGATCCAGACATATAATGACCTGTGATTGGATTGATCAGTTCAGTGTCTACAGCTCGACCAGCCAGCTGAGATTTCTTGTCAATTGTATGAAGTGAGAAGCCATGAGGTTCAAGTTTATGCATCAATGTATTTGGAATAGACGCAACATTCTTAATCCCTACTAAAATATCATCTTCTTTTGCATCCAGCACTTTTACAACAGAACCATATGGATTATGCAGTGCTAAACGATGCTGTTTATCATAATTACCTTTCATAGACTATTACCATTTCAAAGTCACTGGTTCACCAAAACTGTCATAAATACCAAACAGTTCAGGATTTCCAGAGCTTAATCCCTTCACAACCGCAACATGGCTTCTAGTTGTAAAGACCTGTGTACGAGCACAAATCACTACACCATCACCTACACGGAAGTTTCCATCCAGTTCATAGTGATAGTCAATAGATTCCATAGAAGGTGCTTCAACATGAGTAGTCACTGCATCTTCCAGACAAGTTCCAACCAAAGCATATTCCATATGGCCACGGCGATAATGTCCACCACCATAACAGTAAGACTTATCCAGATAGTTATGAGAAACTTCACTCACATAGACATAACCTACACGTTCTTTTTGATTAGTTACTTTGTGCAAAGGAGTTGTCCCTGTCAGTCCATGACCAGGTTCACCATTGTTTCCACCAAGTTCATGAATTAAAGGAATGGATGCTGTACATGTTGCTGATGGTACATTGATAACTAAGTCTTTATAACCCAGTTCATCAGTAATCGCCATAGCACGTTTCAGCACTTTATAATTGTCTGTAGGAACAATCTGATTTGATTTTCCATCAAACAGCAAAGCAGGGAAAACAGTTAATCCACCTACTTTTACATGATCCAGCTTTTCAATCTTAGCAAGAAGATCCTTCAATTCAGAAATCATAAATCCGCCAACCTGACCAGAATACAGTGCTGAATCTGTATCATTCACACGAATTAATAATGGCTGAACAAGATTCAATTCTTTTGCAATTTCATTGATTTCAAGAATCTTTTCAAATGAGTACACTGTCATTACTTCAGGCTGAGCTTTAACTATTTCTTTTAATGCAGCCTTTGGAACTTGTACTAAATGACCAATATTCCCTAATTTGATATCATTTTTCATCATGACTAATGTTTCTTTGAAATCAACAGCAACTACTCCATCAAAACCAATTTCCATAAGTCCCTTGGCTATCTCAGGATTACGTCCAATCTGTTTCAGCATAAAGTACAGCTTGATCCCCAGAGGGTCAGCAACTTCTTTCATGCTTCTTCCATTTTCCATAATTGCATCATAATCAAGAATATATGTATCTGGTAAAACCAATCCCTTTTGCTGAAGCTCAAACGCAAACTCCACCAAAGCTCTATTGTTTTCCTGTACTTTCTGTAGAAACATCAAAACACCGCCTATCTTTTACTGCCAGTCATTATCCAAAACTCTGGCAGGATTCTCTGTAGTAATCTTATGAATATCCTCATCTGTTGCCCCGTACTCCTTCAATAAAGGAAGTACAGTCTTATATGCAGCAATATATCCAACGCCTCCATGAGATACAAAATATGTTCTTCTAGAAACATCATCACTCACCATGATGTGATTCCCATAGCCCGCCTGAATAATTTTCAGCATATTTTCTGCGCGAATCTCATCTGCCATATAATTCACTTTTCCACAAGTATCAAACGCAATGTTTACACCATATTTCAAAAGTGACAAATGATAATCACTGTCATTAATTAAATCTTGATGACCAATAATAATCTTATCAGGATTCATTCCATATGACAGCAGAGTTTCAATCGTTTCCACTGCAGTAAAACGACCTGTATGAGTACTTACAGCACACCCAGTCTTTGCAGCAGCAAGTCCTGCAGCCTGCAGAATCTTCTTTTCGTTTCCAACAAATTCTTTTGGGCTAGATGCGATTTCCGCAATAATTCCAGCCTTAATTCCAGTATCATCAATACCTTCTGTCAGTTCTTTTATATATACGTCTGCGATTTCTTCAACAGTGGCATCATTCAGCCATTCAGGATGGAATTGAGACAGATAATAACCTGTAGAACATACCATCTTTAATCCTGTCTTTTCACAGATTTCTTTCAATTTTAATACATCACGTTCAAGATCAATCGTAGTCACTTCGATTGCAGCTTCAACGCCTAAATCCATCATCAATTTAATTTCAGGAACAACTTCTTCAACAGTCTCAATCATAGAAATTCCATCATGACGCACTTTATCTAAATCAATAATAAAATGCTCATGACACATTGTTGCCCCAAATTCATTCTTTTCAATATCACCTAATACTGTTCTAATCATATCTTTACCCCACAATATAAATATTAGGGCACCAAGTACAACTTGATGCCCTAACGAATTATTCCTTATTCAGGCTTTCCTTCAGCTTTATCAAGCAATGCTTGTACTAATGCTGGTACAACTTTTTCAGTATGTGTATGAACATAACCAAATGCTTTGTGAGAACCGCCATAAACCATCTGTCGAATCTTTTTGTCATTTGGTACAACACCCTGACGAGATACAGTCAGGCAGTTTTTAAATCCTAAAACCGCGAAAGCAGCAGCCAAAGAAGCACCACCACCAGTTTCGCAGCTTCCCAGATAGAAATCTGCTTCACCATTCTTTACTTTACGAACAGCAATTCTATCAGCATCATTGATCACTTCAACCTGACCAGCAAACTTTTCTTTAATGATGTTCGTTGTTTTTGTAGCACCCAAGCCACAAACTTCCAGTTTTAACATTTTAATACACTCTCCTAATTATTATTTAGAATTAGCCTAAAAGACCAAGAGCCAGTACGATGTTGTATACGATACCTACGATAACAGCACCGAAAGGACCAACAGCTGTCTTAGGTAGTCTGTTTCCAGTCATTTCGTTCAATGTGTAGAATCCACCAACGATCATGATACCAACAACACCCCAAGTTGCATTAGCAGCCAGGAATGCACCGATAGTCAGAGCCAGACCCAGAGTTGCACTCATTGCAGCACGAATGTGGTCACCACTCTTAGAAAGCTCAGGGAACTTAGACAAGAGTGTACCCAGCAGACCAACCAGCTGGATTTCAACGAATTCTGCAGCAAAACCGAATACTGGAGCCAGCCACCAAGTTGGAGCCAGAGCACCAAACAGCATTACAGAAGTCAAACCAACAGCCTGGTAAACACCAGTTGCCAAAGATGTAGAAACAATCAGTGGGATGAAGGCGATAATAACACCAACCATTGCAATGTAGAATGGTACCATATCATTAGCCAGAACAGCAGCACCCAGAACGTATGGCTGATAAGCCTGAGCCAGAATCTTGATACCCAGAGCATTCAGAGCACCCTGAACACACAGATATTTCCAGTTAGACTTAATGCGAGCAGCGTTCTTAGAGAACATATTTTCTTCTTCTTCATCAGCTTCAACTTCACCAGATTCGTTACCCTTCTTCACAGCGTAAACAATCAGGCAAATCATACCAGCCAGCATAGCGAATGTATATGGATACAGGCTGATTGTAATAGAACCAATAGTCAGGCTTCCAAGAATTGTGCAAATGATGTAAACGATAGCTTCGATAACACCAGTAATAATACCTTCCTTAGCACCAAACTGACCAGCAATTGCAACTGCAGGGAACATACAGAAGATTGGCAGTGTAGGTGTAGAGATATTAGTCAAGTCATTCAAGAAGTTGTGAGGCAGAGCTGTAAATGCAGCATTGATAGCTTCAGTACCAAATGCGCACAGCAAACCATAAGCAGCCCCAATCCCCAATGCAGCATACTTATTAGGAGCCCATGCACCCAAGCAGTCAGTAGCAATCAGAGTCAGGTGGCAAGCGATCAATCCAGTACCAAGCCACTGGCTGAAACCAGCAAGTACCCAACCGAATCCCATACCAGTAACAACGACAGCGAATTCAGCACGAGACATGCGTCCTTCCATCAGTTCTGGGAATACAGGTCTAGCACCATCGTTAAAGTTAGAAATGCACTTATGTGACAACAAAGATGCCCAAGCACAAATCAGTACCAGTACGACTGTTCTAGCCCACAGCGGAAATTCAAAACTAGTAATAATTCCTTCCATTTTTCTTCTCCTTTACTATTTTGATTTTTACAACTTAATTCCATTCCCCTTCACTTTTTAAAAGCGAAATTAAGTTATTTATATGAAGTAATACGTAGCCTCTTTCAACATCGCTGAAAGGCTTTTCGATTACTTTCATAATATTGTCATATACCTCTAAAGAGAGCTCATATGTCTCTAAAGAAGCAACCTGATCTACCAGTTCCTGTGGCAGTGGATCAATTTCCTCACCTGCAGAATAACGGTAGAATGCAGCACATACATGCGATACAAAAGTCGCAGCATTTTCCTCAGTCAAAGTCACACCGTACTTTGCCTTAAACATATCCAGCATATTATTGATGTTTCTCACATCATCTTCAGTGATCATTTCACCTTCTAAAAACATTTCTAATCTTTCAGTAAAATCCATCCCATTATCTCCTTTTTTTATTTCCTTTAACCTTTGTGTTTCTCTTTCTATCTTCAGGATGACACTCCACATAATTCACATTTGTGAATCGGTATGTCGCATAAAGACATAAGCGATCTGACCAAAGAGAGAACACCATCGCTCCCATACACGTTAGAATCAGCGTCATATAGCTATTCAATGACTCTACCTGCTGAAACCCAAACATCAGCAGCGCAACAATCACAGCTACAAACAAATAACGCATCATTCTTAATTTACGAATCGACTTTAAATCAAATGTCATATGTGCATGACAATGAGTGCAGCTGATTGTCTGCTTCACAGTTTTATAATTCAATTCATGTACTTTTCCACATTTATAACACTTTACTTCTTTTGCCATATCATCACCATGTTCAAAATACAGTATTTTGTATATTGAACTTAACTTAATTGTATTCTTACCTGTAATAATTGTCAATTAAATATAGAAAAAAGAGTTTAATTAATATAATCAAACTCTTTAATAGCTCGGAATTATTTTTCCTTCTAATACTAATTTCTGAATATTAACCACTGTTGTCGGATCAATAATATTTCTTAATAGCGGAACCAGTTCAGATTCATCTTTGCTAACGACCATCACTGCTTCGTTAGCAGTCGTACCATATCCTTTCAACTCTTTGTAATTGACCTTGATATATTTATCAATAATCTCATCCTTATTCCACACAGCTGCATCTACATCGCCGTTTAAGACTCGTTCCAAAACTCGAGAATAATCCACACTCACATATTCTACATTCTTGCCTTCACACACTTTCTCAGTTAAATAACGCTGATCCAGCGAGTCATAGTCAATTCCAATGCGCATACCATCTTTAATGGAAGTAAATTTATCATTTTTAAAAATAATGACGTGTTCACTCAAATAAGAATATGGCCCAAATGACATCACAACCAAAATGTTGTCATATTCGCGAATCATCTCTTCTGCAGCAGTTCTCGAAACGATTGCAAAATCATAACGATTTGAAATCAGCATGCTGATACGATTCTTTGCTCCTCGCATAAATGCCATAGAAGCAGGAATATTATAATGATTCTCCATTGTAACCAAAAGTCCTGAAGCCAGCCCTTCATAACGCTTTGAATAAGGCAAAGGCATAACACCTACAATTGATGAAATACCCGCAAATTCCAATAAAACTGTCGTATTCTTTTTCACAAGATATGAACCTACATGTCCCTTCGATTCAATACGCACTGCATCACTTTGCTGCAGACACTTGATTGCGCTTTGAACTGTTCCTCTTGCCAAATCAAAAGTCTCGCTAAGTTCTGAAACTGTTGGAATCTTATCTCCCACATTGTATTTCAAAAGCTCTCTTGCAAGTGTATAAGTAGCTATTCCATTTTTACTAAACAATATTTCTTTATATCCCATGTTAATATTTTATCATGTCACCAAAAGAATAAAAAGGTCAAAACTATCGTTTCAACCCCTATTTTCTACAATTATTCTCGAAATATCACGAATTACCTGCTTCGCCAAATCTCCTGCAAGCTCAGTAAAGATTCCTACTAATACAGGTTCTTTGGTATAAAGTATTGCCATCGTATGTTCATAACAATCATATTCCCCATACTTCTGAGCCACTTCAAACTCAAAGTGATTCGATTGGATATATCTTCCTTCTGCGGCATGTTTCATCCATTCAATCAAAACAGAATATTTCTCAGAATTCAAATACAGACGTTTCATCACTTCTAACATGATTTCAGCATTCATTAAATTACGATGATAAAATTCATCACTTACAGATTTACAACTGTACTGTGCAAACATCTCTCGAAATGTTTTCCCTGTGTATTTTTTGATATATTCTCTCATCATATGATTGCTGGGATTATCTGAATACACAATCGCTAGTTCCATACATTCCTTTAATGGCACTTCATCGCCAAATGCATAGTTATCATACAGTGCCTTATCATCACTTTCTTCATAGTGATGTTTCTGATAAACCAGCTTGGTATCCCAGCTCACCACTCCCTGTTCTATCAAATCTATCCATGCCATCACCACTGGAACTTTGATTGTGCTTGCAGCAAGCATCATCTCATCTTCACGATACAACAGTGTTTCATGCGTGACTGTATTGTAATAAAAGAAGCTCACTTTATTCTCAATTTGATTTTTTTTAAGATACTTTACTATTTGCTGTTTCATATTCACACTTATTCCATCTACATTTTAAAAGTAATCGGCTGATTGACTTCTGCTTCACACACCTTAAAACATTTATTATTCATATCATAAACTTCAACTTTATTGTCATTTGTACATGTGACAAACAAATCATGTCCTACAAACATCAAATCACGTGGAGTTTTACCACAGCAGAATTTCATTTGATGATGCAGACATCCCCCATTATTTACAAAGACATGGATCACATCTTCACCACGAATGGATACACAAACATATTTTCCATCTGAAGAAATCGCATTTCCTCCACTGTACCATCCTTCATGATCTGCTAGCTTGTATCTGTTTTGAATACTCCAGTCACTTGTATTCAATACAATCAGTTCATTGGAAAACTCTGTATTCATATAGGCAGTTTTACCATCTGGATGTACGGCCAATAAACGAATATTAACAGGAGGATATTCAATGATTCTTTCAATTTCTAAATTCATATTCTTATATACAATCATCTGTTGAAGACCATTTTCAATTCCAATGATTTGTCCATCTTTTAATTTTTGAATGTAATGTGACTTACTCTGAGTACTCATTCCTTCACGCTGATGAACACAATGAGAAACAAAGCATTCACTCTCAAAATCAAATACACTATCTACACCAGATTCATAGCTTGCCAGTAAAAACTTATTTTCAATAACCTGACCATAACTATAGAAATATTCTGATGGATAGCTTTTTAGTTTCTTTAATGAAGATGCATCATAAAGTTCAATCTTATTTCCATCTGGATATTTAACAGATAGATAAAGAACTCCTTCCGATTCACTCACAAGATTACATTTTCCTGCCAATGAAAGCACACGTTCTTTGATTAAACTTTTCTTCTCTTTATCATAAGATAGAATCACAATCCCCTTATCAACTTGATGATTTCCATATGCACAAAGCATGATTTCAGCTGGTTTCATCCTAATTTCCTCCAGAAGTACTACTATTTATTCTACCATAAGAAAAGTCAGCTTACACTGACTTAAAATGAGATATCCCAGACAAGTCCTAACAATTCAATCAGGACCTTTTTTGTCTTGCTGTCAAGTGCACCTAATTCTTTCAATGCTTTAAGTACACCACCCACATCCACTTTCATGATATCCGCTAATTTAATGATTTTTAATGTATCAAACAGCGTGAAAATAGCTTCTACGATACCTTCCAGTTCTTCTTCTGTATGTTCAGCAATCAATTCACGTACTTTAACATCTGCTTCATCACTGCTTTTATCCAAGATATCACGTGTTTCAAAATGATCTACATCCACCTGCCAGTTAAATGGATCATGTTGAAGCAAGCCACGATTTTTTGCATAAACAATCACATTTTCTTCTTCATGTGTAAACAAACGCCCATAAAAGCTAGCAGTCGGAAGATATGTTTTTATTTTAGGCAAAACATTCTTCATTGAATCTGTTTCCCAAAATTCCTGTCTGAAACCAGGACCATCAAAGTTATCAATACGCTTGATTTTCTTCTGCAGCTGCTCTGGCATATGTGCACTTGCATAAATCGCCAGATTTCCACCCTTTGAGTGTCCTGTCACATAGATTTCACTGCCAAACACTTTATCCATCAAAGATTTGTCTTTAATCATCTCACGAATGTAATTCACTGCCTTCTTTTGGGCAAGAACTTCTCTGCGATACAACATCATAAAATCTTCTTTCCAGCCTGTAATCGTATCATCTGTACCTCTAAATACGATACATTTCCATTTATTTTTATTGATGATGGTCATCGCCGCAAACTGCAAATCTAAATCATGATCAATTTCATCTACATAATGACTTAAAACAAGTGAACCAAATCGCTTTGTCCCACTCATTGCCTTTAAAATTTCATAACTGCGTGATGTTGCAGTAAAACGACGTTTTAAATCATCCTCATCATGTTTCGTAAAAAACAAAGATGCAGCTTCATCCAATGTCATTTCAGTTTTATCCACAAAAACATCACTTAATATTTCATAACTCAGTGCACAAAACGCAAGTGAATCCACTTCATTATACGCTCTTTCATCAAAGGATAAATCACCACGCCAATGTATATAATCAAGAATATCCATGATCTCACCTCATCATTATTATAGCTTTCAGCCTCATAATTGAACACTAACAAATTTCAAAGATTGTTGAAACACACCATCTTATAACAGTTTCAATACTCCAAGAATCAACAGATGAACTGGATAGAACCAGTAATTGAACCATTTTATGAATTTGTTGTAATACCCTTGTTTTCCTTGATAGAGCCAAATAAAGATGAGTGAGAGCATCGCAAAACTCTGCTGATGAACAATGATGGTAGCCCCCAATACACTTAATTCATAAACAAGTCCACCCAGAAGTTCAGTTTGAATGAA
Organism: Erysipelotrichaceae bacterium; assembly: GCA_017473335.1. Classification (GTDB taxonomy): domain Bacteria; phylum Bacillota_I; class Bacilli_A; order Erysipelotrichales; family Erysipelotrichaceae; genus RGIG1896. The sequence continues at coordinate 2,498 of JAFULN010000004.1, read as the reverse complement.
ACCCAGACAAACAAACTGCCCAATTAAATGCCACCAGGATCTGCCTCTAAAGAAATAAAACACAAGAACCGTCAAAACGCCTGCATGATAGTAATCCACCATTGTGAGTAAGCCAATCAAGCTTCCAAACATACAGCTTATCATTCCCACAAGAATTCTTATCCAGACAGGCTTTGTCTTTTTAACTTTTTCATTGAGATGAATCAAGGCAATCGCAATCAAAAATGTCCATAATACATTTTGATGAATAGGATAAAACAAACGACTGCCCGTTACTAGATTAAAAGGGATTTCAGAAATCACCGCAAACACTAACAAACGAGCTGCATACTTCTTTAAGTTCTTAGTATGAAAATATCCTTCCACAATCAAAAAAGCAAAAATTGGAAAAGAAATTCTTCCTATACAGGTTAACCATTCATTTCCTGATATCACTGTAGCCCACAAATGATCACATAACATCAATACCATTGCAATCACATGTAGTGAAAAAGCAGTTGTTTCTAATTTAAATACATTTTTCATAAACTTCACCATTTCTATTATACTATACATTCTTTTTTTCAAAAATCTTCTTTCTAATTCGTCTTGTATAATTTACATTCATCCTTAAAACAGTTATAATTCGAAAACGGAGGGAGACTATGAACAATAACATGAAAGCATTTCTTTTTGATATTGATGATACACTTTATTCTCACAAACTTCATAAAGTTCCTGAATCAACAAAATATACAATCAAACAGTTAAAAGAAAAAGGATATATATTAGGAGTATGCAGTTCAAGATTCCCTAGAGAATTTTTTTCATTGCCTAAAGATCTCTTTGATGATTTTGACTTAGTAATTGCAGATACAGGTGGTATTATTTTAAAGAATCATGAAATTATACATTTAGAAACAATGAAAAAAGAAGACATTGATAAATGTATACATTATTTAGACTCACAGGAAAACATGTTCTACATGTGGGTCCCTTCTTCTGGAAAGCCTCACTTTTCAAAAGAGCCAAATGAACATATTCGTCAGCACAATATCGAGTGGTCTGGATATTGTCCATCTGTACAAAAATACAACAATGAACCACTAACAAATATCTTATTCTTTGATGCCACTGAACAACAAATGAATGAAATTATAGAAATGGTAGGACGTGATTCTGTAGAAAACTGGGCAACAAGTGGTCATATCAATCCAAAGGGAATCAATAAAGCCTATGGTTTACAGTACTTTTGTGACTATTTTAAGATAAACATAGATGAAGTCGTCTGTTTTGGAGATGGAAGAAATGATATCACCATGATTGAAAATGCTGGAATTGGTGTTGCGGTAGGAAATGGGCATGAAAAACTAAAAAAATTTGCAGACTATGTTTGTAAAGAGATTGAAGAGGATGGTATCTATCACTTTTGTGTTGAACACCATTTCATTACTCCAATCAAATAACGTACAAGATAGTGACGAATTAATATAATTCGTCATTTTTCATAGTGATTAGCTATGACCTGATCTGTATCTTGCCAGATCAGTATCTTTCAACCATCTTCTCTTCCTGCTCGTAAGCCTTTGGCGAAGTCGATTTGTTGAAAGAATCGTTGTATAAGGAACCATTCCAAGTTCATCCTGTCTTTAAGTACATCATCTTCCAGTGATATAAATCCAGCACAGGTTGAAATGATTCCTGTTTATTTACTTTAGATCGTATCTATGTATCCACATCCCCTTCGTGTGATCACATACGATGCTGCCATATGGATACTGCATCCCATTGGTTTCATATACTTATCTTTTGCGATCCTGCTTGTATACGCAGGATCTATTTCTTTTATGGCGATTCTCTCTTTTCTGCATCTGCTTTTCATCGCTTCTGTGATTTGTGTGTAGGCAAACTCTGATAATGTCTGATTCTGTCTTTTGTTTCCATATCTCATCATGCTTTTCTTCTTATTGAAATCAAGTTTTTCAATAACGAATGGTTTATTGCTTCTCACTGATTCCAGCACTGCTTCTTTTGCCACATTCCTAATGATATGTTTTCTTTGATTGGTATTCTTTCCTTTTACAGGCATCTTGATCGTTTTAAGTTTTACACAGTTTCCTTGTCTGTCTGTTTCACATAACGCAATATGGTCCACATTGATATCGATTCCTACTGCTCCTGTGCTTCTGTCAAATTCTATCTCTTCATCTTCTTTTTCTACTACTGCTCTGATGATGAAATAATCACCATGATCTATCAAATCATATTGTACTGCTTTGCCTGGTGTATTGTGTTTCATCTTTACTGCTTTGATGAGATGTTCAGCATCATGATGAAACTTGATATCTAATTTGATTTCTCTTTCTTCTGAACTACATCGATATACCAGATATCCTTCATCCACATGAAACTTGAACAGGTTATTCGAATACTTTCCTTGTCTTCTTCCACACACTGAAATCAGATGATTTCTTCTTTGATGAAACTCTTCATATGAAATTTCTTGTTTCGCTCTTGAA
>JAFULN010000060.1 GCA_017473335.1 Erysipelotrichaceae bacterium | reverse complement strand
CAACTCTAGTGTAGCTGAAAGTATGAATGCCATTGTTTCTACTCTTTTATTCAATACCAAAGGCATTAGAAACATTGAAAGACGAAGAAAACGTATTATTTACGCTGTTAATAAGACTGGTTTTCTGATCAAATAACCATGTAAAAAGAGGTCTTTCCTATCACTAGGTTAGACCTCTTTCTCTCCACACTAGATGTTGGAATTTCTCCACACGATTAGTTGTCAACTATTTGTGTGTCCACACTATTCGTTGGAGACCCTATAATATTAACTATCAATTTATTCAACATAACAAAGACCTGTAAATTCATTAGATGTTCTTCCATCAGGATAAGCTGCAATATGGTACAAACCCTCACCTTTATGCTGCCTTAAATCAACATCCAGTACCCATGAACCATCTTCTTTCTTTTCAGCTTGGTACCAAATAAGATCATCTTGGCCGTTTATCTGACTCCATACAGCAATATCCATAGTTTCATAATCATTTTCATCACAGAAATACAAAGATAGTATCTTCTGCTCTGGTGAGACTACACTCGTCACTACTGAACTATCCGCTAATACAAATGATATTTCTCGATTATTAAGCCATTGATAGAGCGTATCAGAAGCTTCACTAAAACTATTTCCGAAATCCAAACCACCCTTTGGATTTACTTTTCCAAGCACATTCCAGCGATAGTAATTCATTATTGCAGAAGTAGAAATATCCTCTGTGAGTTTTTTTGCCAGATTATCCATGCTAAACAAAAGACTTTGATATTGCTGATAAGCATCTTCTGTGAGCTGATGAAATTCCTCGCATGCCAGAAGATATCTAAAGATTATTTGCTTTGTACCCAATATTTCTGAAGCATCTACTCCATCATTTCCCATACAAGTATCATAATCCCATATTGGTCCTAAGTGAATTACATCTGCTGGTCCATCTTTATACCAGTAAAAGCATGTTAGAAATGACTCCTGATTTAAAACAAATTCATTAATCACATAATATTTTACAAATGAATCTACATCTATCATTCGAGACAAATCATCCACTGTCACTTCATTTGATGGCGTACTATAAAGATAGCGAACAAATGCTCCTAAAGAGTTATTAAAATCATCTATTGCTTCATATGCATACTCTTCTTCATTGATTTCTTTCATCGTAAAAATACGATTCAATTCTTCATTCACAAACCAATAATCTTCCTCTTCAAAAAAAGCCTGGTCATCTTCAAACAATGCACCTGCTTCATGACTGAGTTCAAGCCTTCCATTTCCTGGTTCAACCTTTTCACCAATCATAAAAGTTCCACGATAATCTCCCTCTATCCACAAATCCACATATTTCATCTCAGTGACAAAATCAAAATCCATTTTTTCTGCAGTATCATAAACGAGTTTTGTACGAATCATGCTATCATCTGAAGCATTCGCCATTAATACCCACTTTTTAGCTTTTTCCATCCCCATTACAGATGTTTTTTCTTCAAACTTAATTTGATAGGCTTTCTTTTCATAATTTCTCCAAGTGGAATTTCCTCGGCCTTTGATTTGAACCGTGTTTTCAACACATAAATCAAACTCCTCATCCAGATCATAAATGTAAACACTATTTCCTTCAAATTTGTTATTCTTGTCCACATGAATTTCATCCAATGTTGTCTCATTCAAATCAATATATACTGAAGGCAACTGAGACTGATAAGCTGAAATTATGATTTCATTGCCATTTTGAGTTGTCAAAACAACTTGATCTCCACTTTTCTTAAAAGCATGAGTAAGTGTGTTATTTTTTGTATCCAATGATCCATTTGACGCTTTTTTGATTTTTCCTTCAAGATTCACAACAACTTCTTCCATGTTTTGTACAGATGTCAGAAATAAAAACCATTGCTGATCTTTTTCTGAATAGAACCCCTTAATTTGATGACCATTTTGATCTTCTGTATAACAAGAAAAAAGTTCATCCACTAGTGGTTGACTGTTCATACATCCACTGATCATTAAGACAGTTAAGACACAAAGTATAAATGTACTAAACTTCTTCATATTTTTCTCCTAAATATACGAATATTGTATCATAAATAGGCTGTAATCAAACAGCCCATTTATCTATTCTAATCAGCTAAACAATCCCACTTCTGATCCTTTTCAGAAAGATTGAGTGGGGTACCGTCCGTTAATGTCCATCCTTCTGAGGAAGCTGTGCCTTTATATTCACCTATCACTTCTGGCCACTTGATGCCAATCGATGGATCATTCCATGCCAGCCCTCCTTCATCTCCAGGATGATAGAAGTCTGTGCATTTATAACAGAACTCTGCGATATCACTCAACACAAGAAATCCATGCGCAAATCCTTCTGAAATATAAAACTGCTTCTTGTTTTCTTCGCTTAGTTCAACACCGCACCACTTTCCATAGCTAGTACTGTCTTTTCTTAAATCAACTGCGACATCAAAAACTCTTCCTTTGATAACACGTACTAGTTTTCCTTGTGGATACTCTTTCTGAAAGTGTAGTCCTCTAAGTACTCCTTTCACTGAGCTCGACTGATTATCTTGTACAAACACCATATCTAATCCTGCTTCATGCATGTCATTCTGATTGTAGGTTTCCATGAAGTATCCTCTTGCATCTCCATGAACCTTAGGCTCAATGATACAAAGTCCTTCTATTCCTCCTACATTCTTTTCTACTGTGATTTGTCCCATTTCTATATCTCCACTTCTTTCAGATATCGATTCAATGCGTCTTTCCATTCTGGCAGTCGTTTGAATCCTTGTTCTGTTAATTTCGATTTATCTAATCTTGAATTGTATGGTCTTCTTGCCTTAGATAGTCCATATTCTTCAGTTGTCACTGGAAGTACATTGACTTTTGAATATATCTCATCCATCAGTTCTGCTGCCTGTTTGAATATCTCACACGCAAATTCATGCCAGCTGATATATCCGCCTTCATTGGTCGCATGATATACACCATATTCTTCAGTTAAGATCATATCAACTAAAAGCACTGAAAGATCCTTTGTATAGGTTGGCGTTCCTATCTGGTCACTGACTACTCTCAATGTTTCATATTTTTTCCCTAGATTCAGCATCGTCTTGATGAAGTTCTTTCCATTCAATCCAAATACCCATGCGATTCGAACGATATAATACTGTTCTAGGTGTTTCTTGACTGCCAATTCACCTTCTAATTTTGTCTTCCCATAGACATTCAATGGCTGATAATTTTCATTATCTGGTTTCCATGGTTCTGTTCCGTTTCCATCAAACACATAATCTGTTGATAGATACAACATCTTTGCGTTGATCTCTTTGCACACTTTTGCCAGGTATTCTGTACCCTTCGCGTTGATCAGATATACTTTCTCCTGTTTATCTTCATCTTCTGCCAAATCAACTGCAGTCCACGCTGCACAATGGATCACTACATCTGGATGGATTCTCATCAATACTTCTTGAACTTTCTTTTCATCTGTGATATCCAGCATCACATAATCTAATGTACATACAGCTGTACCATCTTGAGTACCCTTGTATGCCTCTGTGATATCTGATCCTACTGCTCCTATTGAGCGTTTTACAAGTTCATTGATGACATCATGACCTAATTGTCCGTTGACACCTGTCACAAATACTTTCATTGCTTCACCTATCTATTTCCATACATCTTTTCGTAATAGTTCTGATATTCTCCAGAAATGATCGTTTCCCACCATTCCTTGTTTTCCAGATACCACTCTATCGTCTTTTTTATTCCATCCGCAAATTTTGTTTCTGGTAACCATCCTAATTCATTGTGGATCTTCGTTGGATCGATTGCATATCTCATATCATGTCCTTTACGATCTGTCACATACGTAATCAACGAATGTGATTTTCCTAACGCATCACAGATCAGTTTGACGATATCGATATTGGCCATTTCGTTGTGTCCACCAATATTATATACCTCTCCAACTCTTCCTTTATGGATGATCAGATCGATAGCCTTACAGTGGTCTTCCACATACAGCCAGTCACGTACATTCTCACCTGTTCCATATACTGGAAGCGGTTTATCATTCAATGCATTGGCAATCATCAATGGAATCAGTTTTTCAGGAAAATGATATGGTCCATAGTTGTTGGAACATCTAGAAATCGATACAGGAAGTCCATAAGTTTTATGATATGCCAGCACAAGTAAATCTGCTGCTGCCTTTGAACTCGAATATGGACTTGATGTATGGATCGGTGTTTTTTCTGTAAACAGAAGATCTGGTCGATCTAACGGTAAATCTCCATATACTTCATCTGTAGACACCTGATGATAACGTGTGATGCCATACTTTCTGCAGGCATCCATCATCACTGCTGTTCCCATAATGTTTGTTTCCAAGAAGATCCCTGGATTTTCAATGGAACGATCTACATGACTTTCTGCCGCAAAATTCACAACCATATCAGGATGTTCTTCTTCAAACAACTGATATACACCTTCTCGATCACAGATATCCAGCTTCACAAATCTAAAGTTTGGATGATCCATGATATCTTTCAGTGTCGATAAATTCCCTGCATATGTCAGCTTATCTACACACACGATTCGATAATCCGGATATTTCTCAAGCATATGGAAGATAAAGTTACTCCCAATAAAGCCTGCTCCACCTGTTACTATAATGTTCATAAGTTCACTCTCCTAGTACAATTGTTCAATATATTTCCCTTCCAATACATCCATCAGATACTGTCCATACTGGTTTTTCTTCAATTCTTCATAAAGAACCATAACATCTTCTTTAGTGATCCAGCCATTTAAATAAGCGATTTCTTCAAGACATGCAATCTTACGATGTTGATGTGTTTCAACAGTCATCACAAAGTTTGTTGCATCTACAAGACTTTCATGTGTTCCTGTATCCAGCCATGTGAATCCCTGACCTAGCAGTTCTACATTCAGCACTTCATTTTCTAAATAGATTCGATTCAAGTCTGTGATTTCAAGTTCTCCTCGTTTTGATGGTTTCAGATTCTTTGCGTATTCAACCACCTTGTTGTCATAGAAATAAAGTCCTGTTACACAGTAATTACTTTTTGGATATTCTGGCTTTTCTTCAATTGACACTGCTTTTCCTGTCTTATCGAACTCTACGATGCCAAAACGCTCTGGATCATCCACATAATATCCAAAAATCGTTGCACCTCTTCCTTCTTCAGCATTCTTCACAGCTGCCTTCAAGCGTTTTTTCAGTCCATGACCCGCAAAGATATTATCACCTAATACCATCGCAACTGTATCATCTCCAATAAACTCTTCACCAATGATGAATGCCTGTGCTAATCCATCTGGACTTGGCTGTACTGCATAGCTTAACTTAATCCCAAACTGATGTCCATCTCCCAGCAATGCCTCAAATCTTGGTGTATCCTGTGGTGTTGAAATGATTAAAATATCTCTAATACCAGCATTCATCAACACAGATAATGGATAATAAATCATTGGCTTATCATAAATCGGTAGCAACTGCTTCGATGTCACTTTTGTGAGTGGATATAAACGAGTTCCTGAGCCCCCTGCTAAAATAATTCCTTTCATACAGATTCCTCCATGAAGTATTCTATCAAAATTAATCACTTATTTCCATTATTTCATAGTTATCTTTATATCAATCTGTTTTAACCATTATTATCTTTGCATATATCTATCATTTCGATGTAATCATAATGAATAACATATTCTTTACTGACCATCCTAACATTGAGGTGAAATCATGTCATACAACACACAACTTGTTGAAGAGTACACTATGTTATTAGAAGGCTGCCATATGGGTGCCAAAACATTCAAAATCTATCTGGATGAAACCTATGATTTAGAACTCAGAAAACTACTTCAGGAAGCATTAAATGCCTTTAAACACCATGAAGAAGTCCTAACCAAGAAAATCATCAAGCTCGGTACAGAGCCAAGTGATGAAATACCATTAATGGGAGTCATCTCTGAATTCTTTGAAAGAATGAAAGTTATGATGGCAGACACAGATAAAACTCTGGAATATGCACTGCGTGCTGTTGATATGGGAATCAGAAATGTTGAAAATTTCCAGCAGAAATACACAGATATCCATGACGAAGTACGCACAGCCACCACAGATCTTCTTAATGACTACAAGCTGACATATAAAAAATTATCTGACTACAAAATTAAAAGAATGCCTTCATAAGTAAAAGACAGCGAATATTCGCTGTCTTTCATTTACTTGTTGAAATTCACTCTTCGACATTCAGAAGTATCTTTTTTCTTACCTATCACTTTATCAAATGATCTTGGTGTCTTTTCTTTCTGCTGTCCTTTCTTTTTCGCAAGAGCTTCTTTCATGCTGGATTTTATATCCATTTTATCTACCTTTCAAAATACTAAAGAGACCTCTAGTCACTGTTTTGCCCAGTTCACCAGAAAGTGTACGAAGTGCAGAATTTGCAGCTTTCTGGAATGAACTCTGACGACGTGAAGTATCTTTTCCAAGCAGCATAGAATCTACTAAATCTTTTGCAGTTTCACGAGTCAGTGTGCTCATAGCATTTGTTGCAGCACGTTCAACCACTGATTTTTTTGTCGATGAATTCTTGGAAGTCACTTTATTTTCAGCCGCAAACACTTCCTGCAAAGCTTCATATGCGCTTGCATTATCTACAGCCTCCTCATATTTTCCATACAGTTCACTATATTCAATCACAGACTTTCTTCGTTCTGTATCAATAGCGCCCATATAGCTCTGCGGAGGACAAATTGTTGCCTTTTCAACTACACTTGGTTTACCATCTTCATCTAAACAAGAAACCAAAGCTTCCCCAGTCTTTAATTCTGTAATTACATCAACAGTATTAAATGCAGGATTTTCTCTAAAGCTCTGTGCAGCTGCCTTTACATTCTTCATTTCAGCAGGTGTATAAGCACGCAGTGAATGCTGAATACGATTGTTCAGCTGTGACAATACACTGTCAGGAACATCCATAGGATTCTGCGTAACAAAGTACACACCAACACCCTTTGAACGAATCAATTTGACTGTCTGTTCAATCTTTTGAATCAGTGCCTTTGGTGCATCATCAAACAACAGATGTGCTTCATCAAAGAAGAAAATCATCTTAGGCTTGTCACAGTCACCTACTTCTGGCAGATTTTCAAATAGTTCTGAAAGAATCCATAACAAAAATGTTGAGTAAACCAGTGGCTTCTGATACAGCTTTTCACAATGCAGAATACTAATAACACCCTTGCCCTCTTCTGTTGAAAGCATGTCTCTCATATCCATCATTGGTTCGCCAAAGAACATATCTCCGCCTTCATCCTGAAGCTGAAGCAGTTTTCTTTGGATAGCACCAATGCTCTGTTTTGTGATATTGCCATAATCAACTGTGAACTCTTTTGCATGTTCACCGACATATGTCAGCATGCTTCTTAAGTCCTTCAAGTCAACCAGAAGCAAATCATTGTCATCCGCAATATGGAATACAATGTTTAATACACCTTCCTGCACTTCTGTAAGTTCTAATAAGCGTGACAATAGAACTGGTCCCATATCTGATACAGTAGAACGAACAGGATGTCCACCTTCCTGGAACACGTCAAAGAAACGTACTGGATAGCTTTTCAGTTCAAATCCTTCAAGACCAAGCTTCTCAACTCGTCCCATAACATTTTCATTAGCCTCACCCTTCTTGCATGTACCAGCCAGATCTCCTTTGATATCTGCCATAAATACTGGAACACCCAAATCAGAGAAAGCTTCTGCAAGCACCTTCAATGTAACAGTTTTCCCTGTCCCTGTAGCCCCTGCAATCAGACCATGACGATTTGCCATGGATGGTTCAAGATAAACGGATTTTTCACCTTTACCCACTAAAATTTTTCCATTTTCTAGCATAATGATTCTCCCTTGCACATCTGTATTTATTATAAACGATTTTCTTTTTTCATGCTACTACTACAAAAGAAAAGCTGGAATTTGATTCCAGCTTTCAGATTAACCTCTCAGTACTGCACCGCACTGTTTTTCAAGTGCTGTAAGAATACTTGTATGAACTGCAGTAATTTCTGCATCTGTCAATGTATGATCATCTGCTTGATACAAAATAGACAGTGCTACAGACTTATAGCCTGCTTCAACATGTTCACCTTCATAAACATCGAAAACTTCAATGTTTTTAACCAGTGCCTTGCCTGCCTTTGAAATGACAGCACTTAATGAAGCAGCCTGTACATCAGACTTCACAACCAGAGCGATATCTCGTTTTACACTTGGATACTTTGCGATTGGTTTAAACTTCACCTTGCTCAGTTTCACTTCCATCAAAAGATCCAGACGAATTTCCGCATAAACAGCTCCCTTAGGAAGACCCATTTCTTTGATCAGCTGTGGATGAAGTTCACCCATCACACCCAGCAATTCTTTACCCAGATAAACGCATGCACTGCGATATGGATGGAAATTCAGACAATCTTCTGTATTTTCCTTGTAAGCCAGACGATTTGATGTCACACCCAGCTGTTTCAATAGTGTTTCAAGTACACCTTTTAAGCTGTAGAAATCAGAAACAACAGTCATCTTATGCAGTTTGGAAGCCTGCAGGTTTCCACTCATTGCGATACCAATTCTTTCCTGTGCATCACCAACTGCATACACAGCACTGATTTCAAACAGATTCACATTTTCATTTTTGTGGGCAGTATTATATGCCAGACATTCAATCATTTTAGGAAGAATTGCAGTACGCACATAACGTCTTTCTTCACTCATTGGACTTGCCAGTTCAACTGCATCACCAAAACTCATCAGTGAGCCTTCATCCACAGCACGTTCAGAAACCAGTGTATAGGTTACAGTTTCAGATAACCCCAAACCTGTCAATGTGTTACGGACAGTACGGCGTGCTTTCTGTACTGGTGTCAGTTCACCCACAGTTGCTTCCATAGTAGGTAAAGTCTTCTTCAGACCGTCATAGCCCAACAAACGAATAATTTCTTCATCAATATCTTCGCGAATATTCAAGTCTGTACGATAAGAAGGAATCGTACATGTGAAGCTGTCACCATCCTGTACAGGATTCAGATTCAGTTCACTCAGCACTTTCAATACATCTTCCATCTTAAAGTCAGTACCTAACAATGTATTGCAGTGAGTCAGTGTTTCAGTCACAGTCTTTTGTTCATAATCAATTGTACCTACCATGACATTTTCTTCAAATTCAGATGCATCTGCCAGCTCAGTTAACAGCTGTACAGAACGATCCACAGCCTTGATTTGAGATAGAGGTTCCAGACCCTTGATAAAATGAGAAGCAGCTTCAGTAGCCAGACCTAAACGACGTGATGTGTTACGAATCGATACCGCATTAAATGCAGCAGCTTCAATAAAGATACTTGTTGTATTTTCATCAATCTTCGATTCTTCTCCGCCCATGATACCTGCAATACCTGTAGGAACACCGCCAGTTGTAATCAGAAGATCACCCTTCTTGATTTCATAGTCAATGCCATCTAGCGCCTGCATTGTCATATCAACATCATCCACAACAGTGATTTCATGATGAGGAAGCTTGCTTAAGTCATAGTAATGCAAAGGCTGACCAGTTTCAATCATGACATAGTTTGAAATATCAACAACATTATTAATCGACTTCACACCATAAGAGTGGAGATAATTCTGCATCCACTTAGGAGAAGGACCTACCTTCACATGATTAACAACCTTACCTACAAATACTGGACACTTTTCAGTCGTTGAAGCCAGTTTAAAGTTTGTAGGTGTACCACAGTTAGAAGCACCAGCACATTCAGGAAGCTTCACTTCACGATGCAGCACTGCAGCCACTTCACGAGCGATATTCCACATTGCATTGCAGTCAGCACGATTTGGTGTCAAGCCAACATCCAAAATTGTATCATCCAGTCCCAGATATTCCAGCACCTTTGTTTCACCAACTGGTGCATCATTTTCAAAAACGTAGATTCCTGACAGCTGTTCTTCAGTCTGCCATTTTTTATCTACACCTAGTTCAGACAATGAACAAATCATTCCGTTGGATTCAACACCACGTACCTTTGCAGGCTTGATTTCAAATCCTCCAGCCAGTTTAGCACCGACTTTCGATACGATGACTTTCTGTCCTGCTGCTACATTTGGTGCACCACAAACAATATTCAATACTTCATCGCCCACATTAACAGTGGTCACATGCAGATGATCTGAATCTGGATGTGCTTTACAAGTCAGCACTTCACCAATCACCAGATTTGTTCCTTCAGCAACTTTTTCAATGCCTTCGACTTCAAGTCCTGCAACTGTAAGTTTATCCGCCAATTGTTCTGGAGTAACACCATCCAGATTGACATATTCTTTTAACCAATTAATACTTAATCTCATTGTTGTTACCTCCAATTAATCAAAACGATCAAACATCTTCAAGAAGCGTGCATCATTGATGTAGAAGTTACGAATATCATCGACACCATACTTCAGCATAGCAACACGTTCAACACCTACACCAAAGGCAAAACCAGAACACTTCTTTGAATCAAAGCCAGCCATTTCCAGTACATTTGGATGGACCATACCTCCGCCAAGCACTTCAATCCAGCCTGTACCTTTACATACTGGACAGCCCTTGCCGCCGCACATATGACAGCTTACATCGACTTCTACACTTGGTTCTGTAAACTGGAAATAGCTTGGACGGAAGCGAATATCGCGTCCTTTCCCAAACATTCTATCAGCCATATAAGAAAGTGTTCCCTTCAAATCTGCCAGAGTGATATTTTCCGCAACAACCAGCCCTTCACACTGCATAAACTGATGAGAATGTGTTGCATCATCATCGTCACGGCGATATACCTTCCCTGGGCAAATGACTTTCAAAGGCAGCTTTCCGCCAGCTTTTTCAAGCTCACGCATCTGAATTGCAGTTGTATGAGTTCTAAGCAATACTTCAGGATTGATATAGAATGTATCCTGCATGTCTCTTGCAGGATGATCTGCTGGAATATTTGCACGTTCAAAATTGTACAAATCCAGTTCTACTTCAGGACCTTCCCCAATGGAATAACCCATGGAAATAAACAAATCTTCCATTTCCTGTGTGACTAGAGTTAATGGATGCAATGTACCATTTTTTAATGGCATTGCAGGCAATGTTACATCAATCTTTTCTTTTTCAAGACGTTCATCCATTGCCTTCTGTTCCAAATCTGTCTTCTTTTCTTCCAGTACAGCAGCAACTGCCTGCTTGCATGCATTCACTTCAGCACCAAATGCAGGCTTTTCTTCTGCACTTAAATTCTTCATAAGTGTCATCAGTGACTGAATTGGACCCTTTTTCCCCAAATAAGTCACTCGTACCTGATTCAACTGTTCCAATGTTGTACACTGTTCAATCGCATTCAGGGCTTCCTGTTTGACTAATTCAACTTTTTCCATCTTTCTTATCCTCCAGATAAAATAAAAAGACGCTCCTTAAGGAACGCCTCTGCGTGGTACCATCCTCATTCACATTCAAAAGAACATGCACTCAACTCAATAACGGTGAGAACCGGGGTGGATTAGACCCACTGCAAAGGTGAATTCCTCTGATGTTCCATGCAGGAAACTTTCACCAGTTGTTTCCCTCTCTAACCACTTTCCATCAGACTACTTGTCCTTGTTTACGCGCTTTAACGCATTTATTATAACAAATCCCCTCATGCTTGACAAACACTTTTTGATTCTTTCCAACTTGCCTCAAAATTAGTATAATAATCCTATAAGGCGGTGATTTCATGAAACGTTATCTAGTCATTTTTGAAGGCAGAATTCAAGGAGTTGGATTTCGCGCATGGTGTCAGCGATTTGCAGTTCAGTACAACTGTACTGGAAAAGTTAGAAATATGTCCAATGGCATGGTTGAACTTCAAATTCAAGGGGAACCAGAAAAAATCAAAATCGTTCTGTCTAAAATCAAAGAAGGCAACATGTTCATTCATGTAGATGAAATGCACACAAAAGAAATCGCTCTTCAAATGGATGAAAAGCGATTTGGAGTCGACTACTATTAGAGCTCATCATGAGCTCTTTTTTAATACGTTTTAGAATTTACTGTCGTATCCCACATTAAATCTGTATAAGAATCATAGATGACTTCCCTTAATCTTGAATTTAAAGCACTTGCTAAAATAGGATTATTAAATACCGTAGAGAGTACCTGATTCATGCGATTCCATGTTGCAGGACCCACAATACCATCAACAGCTAATCCATTATTGCGCTGGAAAGCAAAAACAGCTTCTTCTGTACGTGAGCCAAAAATGCCATCCACTGTAAGGGTCATTAAAGTACCATTAGATTCATTGATTGAATTGAGTGCAGACTGAATACGAATAACATTTTGCCCTCGATCTCCATAACGAACAGCTGTTCCAGGGTATTCACCTAATAAATCTTGCTGCGGAGGCTGTATTGCAAGTGTGTCCTCGTAAGCTTCTACCAATGTATTCCATGTTGCAGGACCCACTATACCATCTGGCGTTAACCCTGCAAGACGCTGAAAGGCAATCACTGCTGCCTTTGTCGATGCACCGAATGAACTGTCGATTTTAACAGAAGGTACACTTGAGGTAAAAAGCGCAATTTTATTCAAGAAAAACTGAATTTCCTGTACTTCAACAGAACGATCACCTTGACGAACAGGTGTTCCAGGATATTCAAAATTCAGTCCTGCCTCTACACCTTCACTGGTAAGCTCGGCAAGACGTTTTACCGCAACATAAATATAAGAAATCTTATACCAGGTAGCACTTCCTACAATTCCATCAGCAGTCAATGAGAACTGGCGCTGAAAGGCACGTACACTCGCTGCTGTCTGAGCACCAAAAATGCCATCCACAGGATAAATGACAGGAATCGATGGATAATTGACCGCAATTCGATTCAGCTGCATCTGTATGGTAGCCACAGCATCAGAACGCATCCCATTCTTTAACGAATAACCAGGAAACGATCCACTAACACCTTCAATTCGATTCGTTGTTACCAATTCGATATTGTCTCCATAATAATACTTTAAGATTTCAAAGGCATTGTATCCTTTGTTTGCTAAATCAACAGTCCCCCACTGCTTTAATCCATTGCACCAAACCTGACGTCCATCACAATACTCTGCATAATACGGATTAATAGTCTGATATTTACGAATGTACGTATTAAAAATTTCATCAACTACTTCACTGATGGATTCAAAGATATTTCTATTGTGTACATAATATTGATCAAATGCAGTAGAATTGGTAATATCAAAACTATATCCTCTTGACCTGTACCATTCTGTATACACACGATTCATCACTAAAGAAATCTGACAGTAGATATTTGCCTTTAAAGATTCTCTGGGCCATGTTGGATATATTTCAGAGGATGCAACATTTTTAACATAATCTCGAAATGAAACTGTTACATTGGATGCACTAGCAGTAGGTCGACCTAAATGAACAGTGACTGTTTTAGGAATAATAGGATAATTTAAGACCCACTGCTGTTGTAATCCATTCTCATTGATTTCATCAAAGCTAGCACAGGAATATCTTGAAGGATTCACCAGATGATGCACAGGGACAATATCTTCCTCATTTTGTGCATAGTTTCTTCCTTCAGGAAGCAAATCCATATTCAATAAGGCAACCTGATCCGCAAAAATCTGTGCATTTCTTACTGTGATCGTCTGATAATTTTCCTTGCGTACTTCGATATCTAATACAGAATATGGAAGCTGTGTATTGCTAGGATCTAGCGACAATGATGCATCTGGTGCCTCAATATTTTCAAAAAGCACAATTCCATTCTCATTGGTTATCTTTGTGATATTTCCTGCAGTAACACTAGCACCCTCTAAAGGCAACGCACTGGATGCTACGGTTACATGCACACGTAATGTTCCATACGCCATTTTTTCACCTCCACCATAGAATATGCACTCTTTTTGGTCAGTTTTAGGCCTTTTTTCTTGTAAGCGCAACCAAAAAAACAATTATTTCAATGTAAACGTTTACTTGTGATTTTTTGCACAAAACCACTTGCATTGTCATTTTAACTGTGGTATATTCCCTCTGCAACATAAAGTGAATGATTTCACAAGGAGGAAATGAAATGGAAGAAAACACACTTACCCCTGCTCAGGCAGAAATCAATCAGCTGGTTGAAAATGGAGTGACTGCACTTGATGAATTTTTGAAACTGAATCAAGATCAAGTGGACTATATTGTAGCGAAGTGCTCTGTTGCTGCTTTGGACGCACACGGTGAACTCGCTAAACTGGCGATTGAAGAAACAGGACGTGGCATTTTTGAAGATAAGGCAACAAAGAATCTATTTGCCTGTGAATATGTAGTCAATCACATGCGTCATTTAAAAACAGTTGGCGTGATTGAAGAAGATGAAGTACAGGGGCTGACTTATGTGGCTGAACCTGTTGGTGTTGTGGCCGGTGTAACACCTGTCACTAATCCTACTTCAACAACAATTTTTAAATCATTAATTGCTTTGAAAACAAGAAATCCAATTATCTTTGGATTCCATCCAAATGCACAGAAATGTTCAGTTGCAGCTGCTAAAATTGTTCTGGATGCAGCAGTAAAAGCTGGTGCTCCAGCACATTGTATTCAGTGGATTGAACACCCTAGCATGGAGGCAACATCAGCACTGATGAATCATCCAGATGTAGCTACAATTCTGGCAACAGGCGGAAATGCCATGGTCAAGGCAGCTTACAGCTGTGGTAAACCAGCACTGGGTGTAGGCGCAGGTAATGTTCCTGCGTACATTGAAACAACCGCAAACATTAAACAGGCAGTTAACGATATCGCTCTTTCCAAGGCATTTGACAATGGTATGATCTGTGCATCGGAACAGGCAGTCATTGTCGATAAGGAAATCTACGATGATGTAAAAGAACAGTTTAAAAACTACAATGTACATTTTGCCACCAAAAAAGAAAAAGAACTGCTGGAACAGTATATGTTCGGTGTAAAAGCCAACTCTAAAGATGTAAATAGCGCAAAGCTCAATCCAGTAATCGTTGGAAAAAGTGCTGCATGGATTGCATCACAGGCCGGATTTGAAGTTCATCCACGCACAAGCATTATCATAGTAGAATGCAAAGAAGTTGGCCCAAATGAACCACTTACACGTGAAAAGCTTTCACCAGTATTAGCAATGCTGAAAGCTGAATCTATTGAAGATGGTTTTAATAAATCGGAGGCAATGGTTCTATTCAACGGTGTTGGACATTCTGCTGCCATTCACACTTCCAACAGTAATCTGGCAAAGAAATTTGGTGAACGCATCAAAGCCTGCCGTATTATCTGGAATTCACCAAGTACATTTGGAGGCATTGGAAATGTATACAATTCCTTTATTCCTTCACTGACTCTGGGATGTGGTTCTTATGGACACAACTCTGTATCTGACAATGTTAGTGCAATCAATCTGTTAAATATCAAAAAAATCGGGAAAAGGAGAAACAACATGCAGTGGTTCAAAGTACCATCAAAGATTTACTTCGAACGTGACTCCATCGAATATCTGCATCAAATGCGTGATGTAGAACGTGTTTTCATTGTCACTGACCGTTCTATGGTCGATTTAGGTTATGTCACACGTGTAACTGATGAACTTGAAAAAAGAAGAAATAAAGTACAGGTTCAGCTGTTCTGCGATGTTGAACCAGACCCATCCATTCAAACTGTTAAAAAAGGACTTAGTTTGATGCAGGCATTTAGACCAGATACAATCATCGCACTTGGAGGCGGTTCACCAATGGACGCTGCCAAGGGAATGTGGCTGTTCTATGAACATCCTGAAGTTAACTTTGACGATTTGAAACAAAAATTCATGGATATTCGTAAACGTGCTTTCCGTTATCCTGAATTAGGTAAAAAATCAAAACTTGTATGTATTCCAACAACATCAGGAACAGGCTCTGAAGTAACACCATTTGCAGTTATTACAGATAAAGAAGAAGGCAAGAAGTATCCTTTGGCAGACTATTCTTTAACACCAACCGTAGCAATTGTTGATCCAGCACTTACTATGCAGCTGCCTCCTTCCATCACTGCAGATACAGGGATGGATGTTCTAACACATGCAACAGAAGCCTATGTTTCAACATTAGCGTCAGACTTTACTGATGGCTTAGCTCTGCAGGCAGTCAAGATGGTTTTTGAATACTTGCCAAGAGCTGTCGCAAACGGTAAAAATGATCCAGAGGCAAGAGAAAAAATGCACAATGCTGCAACACTGGCAGGTATGGCTTTCGCAAATGCTTTCCTTGGTGTCAACCATTCTCTCGCACATAAAATTGGCGGTGAATATCATGTTCCACATGGACGTGCTAATGCAATTTTGATGCCATATGTTATTCGTTATAATGGTACAAAGCCTGAAAAACCAGGTGTATGGCCAAAATACAACTACTACAAGGCAGATGAGAAATACTGTGAACTCGCAAAACTGATTGGATTAAAATTCAACACTATTGAAGAAGGTGTTGAAGCCTTTGCTCAGGCATGTGCAAACCTTGGTAAAGAAGTAGGTATTAAAATGAGCTTTAAGGAACAGGGAATTGATGCAGCACAATGGGAAAGCACTTTAGAAAAAATTGCTTATCTGGCTTATGAAGACCAGTGTTCCCCTGCCAACCCACGTGTCCCAATGGTTCAAGATATGATTGAAATTCTTAAAGACAGCTACGAAGGGAAATAAACACTCAAAAGACAGGAATTCAAAATCCTGTCTTTTCTATTTTTTCAAGAAACTCAATCAATCGATTCACTTCATCAAGACTCACAAATACATTTAAAGATGCCCTTAAATATCCTGCAAGTCGATGACCTTTGATACCATCAAAACCTGCATGATTTAACTGTTCTAAAAGATGACTTTCATCCAATGCATTTTTTATTTTAAAACAAACATTCATCATAGAACGATGCATTGGTGCCAGTACTTCAAAACAATCACTCTGATCCAAAAAAGAATACAACAATTCAGCCTTCGCTTTATTCTCTTCATAAAGTGTTTGTTTCTTTTTCAACAATTCTTCTGCACATAAACCACACATCACAATCGACAAGATGGGCGGTGTATTCAGCATAGAATTTGCATCTATTTGTTTCGGATAACTCATCAAAGGAACGATATTTTCCTTAAACTTTAAATTTCTTTTCACAAATACAAGACTCATTCCACTCATTCCAAAATTCTTCTGTGCCGATGCAAAGACAAGACTATACTTTTTAAAATCAATAGGTTCGATTCCCAATATACTCGACGCATCCGCAACCACTGGACAATCACATATAAAATCAGGTGTTCTGGTCCCATAAATTGAATTATTCAAACACACATAGACATAATCATAGTCTTTCTTAATTTCATTTGGAAAATCAGACAAATCATATGGATGATTTGTATTATCATACAAGATTTCACAATTTCCTAGCTTTTGTGCAGTTTCATAAGCAATTTTCGAAAACAAGCCAGTGATTAAATAACCAGCTTTGTGATGCAGCAGATTGACAGCACACATCAGAAACTGATAGCTCGCTCCTCCTGAAAGAAACAAGATGTCCATATCATTTGGTACATCCAATAGTTCTTTCAGTATGGTCTTTGTCTTTGTGATTCTTTTTAAGAACTCTTCTGAGCGATGACTCATTTCTAAAATAGAAGGATCATCCAATATCATTTTAACAAGATCATCTAAGCACTTTTGATTCTGTTTGGAAGGACCTGCCCCAAAACATGTACGCATGACATCACCACTAAAGACTATGAAAAAAGGAAGAGAATTATTCTCTTCCAATCAGCTTAAAAATTTCTTCACGTTTTGCTTCCATATCAGCCATTCCTAAATCATACAGCTTCTGCAGATTTTCAGGGTCCCCAGAAAATCGCTTAACAGGAATGGTTTGTGAAGGGCGAATCAGCACTGCTCTTCCCTTTTCAACTTCATCTGCAATAATACCCATCTGACGATTGTAGTTTTCATGACGATGTGTGTAATCATACACCATCTTAGGACGTGTTGGATAATTCGCTTTCATAAACCATCTCATAAACGCACCCGCAGCTTTACGCACATAGCCTTCTGGTTTTGTTACAATAACGATATTTTTATCGCATCCCTGCTCAATTGCACGTTCAATTGGAATCATGACTGTAATACCGCCATCCAGATACTCTTTTCCCTTAAAGTTCTGAATGTTTCCGGCAATCGGCAATACACACGCTGCCTTCACCATCTGAAGATCATCATCCAAATCCTGTGAATTGAAATAAACAGTCTTGCATTCATCCATATCATACAAGCCAATTTCCATTCCCAGATTCTGCTCACGAATTGGACGAACATCATAATGCAGATCCTTTTTCAGCAGTTCTTCAAAAACATAGTTGTATCCTACATAGCGACCTTCTCTTAACAACGGGCGAATTCCAATAATATTTTCATTGGACATATAGTCAACACTTGTAATATGAAGCATTTTCGTATCTTTTAATAAATAAGTACACAAATGCAAAGCACCCATGGAAATACCAATTCCATAATCAGTCACGATGTTATTTTTAATCATCCACGCAAGACATCCTGCAGTATATGCACCACGCATGCCTCCGCCTTCAAGTACTAACCCTAATTTTCCCATTTTTATCACCTTATCCTATTTTAATGATTTTATAAAAAAATACCAGTTATTTCATATAGCTTTTGACAAGTTCAACAAATTGTTGCCAATCTTCTTCTTTGTAAAAATGTGCAGGACAGTTCTTTCCACTAAAATCATGATGACGCTTGAGTGAATCTATTTTTAAATGATAGCTTTCCAGCAATACTGCCGCAAGACGTGCTGTATTATCCACTGTTCTATCAAAGTCTGATCCTTCATTGACACACATTTCTATGCCAATCCCAGACATGTTTCCACCATGTTCACTCATCTGATCACCAGCATGCCAGCCCACTTCTTCATCAGGAAGCTGGTGAATGATGATTGTTTCATCCACCGTATAATGCCATGAATTTACATCTGTATCATTGGTTGCCAGATAATCAGAGTGATGCTGTGCATCTGCACTTTTCGCAAAATTGTCAGTTTCATGAATTACAATCCAGCGAATCTCTCTTAAGATTCCTGGTCTATTCTGTCTGCCTTCAGGAATGTACTGTGTTAAAACTTCAATACTTCCTACTTGATTCAGTTCAATTCCTTCTGTTGCATACTTTGGCTCAGATAAATACAGAAACATCATCGCAAATATAGTGCAAACAGCACCAAATCCCAAAAAGATACCCAGTGTCTGTTTTACCCTTTTTCTAAGCCTGTAACGCTTTCTTTTTTTCTGTATACTCATGAAGTTTTCCTTCTTCGGGATGTCTTCTTTTCTTTACCTGCTGCATATGTCTGCAAAAGACGAATAAGACGCATATCATGATAAACTTCACTGTCATACACATCTCCATTGATCAGCTCAATCTTCAAATGATCACACTGTCTTTGTTTCTGATACTGCCATGTAAGAATTTCATCCCAGTAAAGAATGGAACATTCTGTTGAATCTTTTGGTGAATAAAACACAATAAACAATTCATTGATTTCCAAAAGTGTACGATCAGGAGTTGCAACCAGCGCAAAACAAATCACTGTGCAAAGAATCAAGCCTACAGTAGGAAGCGGAGCATCACAAAACAGAAACACAATGGATACAATCAAAATCGCTGTCAAATATTCAATGGGTTTTACATTCATACGAAAAAAAGCAGGATTCCCTGTTGGTATATTACGTATTTTCAATGTTTTTGATTTCATAGACATCCCTCTAACTTCTTTATTTTAACATGGTTTCTGAAATCTGTCGCAAAAAGTTGTGTTTCCTGTTACAATAGTTCCGGTGATATTATGAAAAAATTCAGTTTTGAAGTAACACATATCTGTGCACAGTCAGGTGCACGCTGCGGAATTCTGCATACTCCCCATGGAGATGTAGAAACACCGATGTTTATGCCAGTAGGAACTTTAGCAACCGTGAAATTCCTATCTCCAGAAGACATCAAAAAAATTGGTTCAGGTGTTATCCTTGCCAACACCTACCATCTGTGGCTAAGACCCGGTGAAGACATTGTCGCTAAAGCAGGAGGCGTTCAAAAGTTTATGAACTATGAAGGTCCAATGCTGACAGATTCCGGCGGATTCCAGGTATTCTCACTGGCAGATTCAAGAAAAATCAAAGAAGAAGGCGTTACCTTTAAGAGTCATTTGGATGGTTCTAAACTCTTTATGTCGCCTGAAATCTCTATTGATGTTCAAAATAAGATTGGTGCAGACATTATCATGTCTTTTGATGAATGCATTCCATATCCTGCGACATATGAATACGCAAAAGATTCAGTAGAAAGAACACTCAGATGGGCAAAGCGTGGACAAGATGCTCACAAGCGTCCAGAAGACCAGATGCTGTTTGGTATTGTTCAAGGCGGTGAGTATGAAGATTTAAGAGAACACTGTGCTAAAGAACTTACCGCAATGAATTTTGATGGATACTCCATTGGTGGAACAAGTGTAGGCGAAGATAAAGAAACAATGTACAGAATGATTGATTATTCTGTAAAACATCTTCCTAAAGATAAGCCACGCTATCTCATGGGCGTTGGTGCTGTCAATGATATCCTTGAAGGCATTGAACGCGGCGTTGATATGATGGACTGTGTACTTCCTACACGTATTGCACGTCATGGCACATGCATGACTTCTCAGGGACGTGTCAACATCAAAAAGGCCATCTACAAAGAAGACTTTACACCACTGGATCCTGAATGTGACTGTGAATGCTGCACAAATCATACCAAAGCTTATTTAAATCATCTGTTCAGATGCAATGAAGGTCTAGGTAATCGCCTAATGTCGATTCATAATCTTCGCTTCCTTTTAAAACTGACTGAAGAAGCACGTCAAGCTATTAAGGAAGACCGCTTTGGTGATTTCAAGAAAGATATTTTATCCCGTTATGGATTTGATGAAAGAGGATTCTAATGAAAACAAGTGAATTTGATTTTAACCTTCCTGAAGAACTGATTGCACAAAATCCACTTCTTGATAGAAAAACATCCCGAATGATGGTCGTACATTCTAAGACTCAGGAAATTGAAGATAAACATTTCTATGATATCGTAGATTATTTTCATGCAGGTGATGTTCTTGTCAGAAACAACACAAGAGTCATTCCTGCACGTCTTTTTGGGACAAAAGAAGAAACAGGTGCTCATGTTGAGCTTCTGCTTCTAAATCACGAAGGCGACATCTGGGAATGTCTAACAGGAAATGCAAAAGTTGTAAAACTTGGTACTATCGTTTCCTTTGGAGATGGAAAACTCAGAGCGAAATGTGTAGAAATCGGTGAAAAAGGACTCAGAAAATATGAAATGATGTATCAAGGTATCTTTATGGAAGTATTGGAAGAACTAGGTAATGTACCACTTCCTCCATACATTCATGAAAAACTCGATAACCCTGAACGTTATCAAACCGTCTATGCAAAAGTCGAAGGAAGTGCGGCAGCACCAACTGCAGGTCTTCATTTTACTGATGAAATTTTTGAGAAGCTCAAAGAAAAAGGCGTACAGATTGTCGATGTAACACTGCATGTAGGTTTAGGTACATTTAGACCTATGGATACAGAAGTCATTGAAGATCATCAGATGCATTCTGAAGCTTATTTCATGTCTAAAGAAACAGCAGATGCATTAAATGCAGCGATTGCAGAAAACCGCAGAATCATTACTGTAGGTACAACTTCAACACGTACTGTTGAAGCCATCCATAACATATATGGTACATTTAAAGAATGCAGCGGTCAGACAGACATCTTTATTTACCCTGGCTACAAATGGAAAGCAGTCGATTGTATTTTAACGAACTTCCATCTGCCAAAGTCTACACTCATTATGATGATTTGTTCATTCGCATCCAAGGATTTGATTTTCAAAGCTTATGATCATGCGATCAATGAAAGATATCGTTTCTTCTCTTTTGGCGACTGCATGTTGATTACCAACGATGAAACAACTCACACGCGCTAATTTTAATGGCTACAAAGAAAGCCTGAAAACGATTGAACTAATCAGACAGACTAAAACTCGTCCATCATTATGCATGCATGTCTGCTGCGGCCCCTGCAGCTGCTGGCCTCTTGAATTTCTGAAAGATTTTGATGTGACCCTCTACTTTACAAACTCCAACATCTATCCAAGTGAAGAATACTACAGAAGACTAAATGAACTTAAGAAATTTCTAAATGAAGTTCATCCAGAAGTAAAGCTTGTCATCTCAAAGTATGACAATGAAGCCTACACAAAAAGAATCAGTATTCTGAAAGATGAACCTGAAAAAGGAAAACGATGTCTTATGTGCTATGGACTAAGAATGAATGAAGCCTATCAGTATGCTCACAATCATCATTTTGATTATTTCACAACAGTCATGACGATTTCCCGTCAGAAAGACTCTAATGTACTCAATTCTATTGGACTAAAACTCTCCACAAAATATCCAAACACAAAGTATTTTGTGAGTGATTTTAAAAAAGCAGACGGAAATCTAAAAGGAAATAAAATCGCTGCAGAACTAGGCATGTATCGTCAAGATTACTGCGGATGCATCTATTCTTACCAACAACGACATAACGCTGATTAATTCAGCGTTTTCTTTTTTAAATCCTAGAAAAATTCTTTTTTCTTAAATAAAATTGTTCTATAATAATAAAAGAAAAAAAGTGAGGTGATTTTTCTATGCCAGACGCGAGTCAACATACTAGTCGAACTGGAGCACAGAAAAATCACTTTTTTCTGTGTTCCCTCATGAATCACTAAACAGGAGGAAAATCAATGAACACAGAAATGAATCTTGAAGAAATGAAACAATTTTTTCTAACAAGTTCAAAAGAAGAATTTGAAGAAAGAGCCGAGTATCTCCACCCAGTTGATATTCTGGATGTGCTCCACGAAATTGAAGAAGAAGAAATCGTAGAACGTATTTTGAATCGCTTCACAGATGAACAAGTTGCCTTGCTGCTTGAATTTGAAGAAGATGAAGAAAAGTATGAACTCTTAACTCTACTCAGTGAAAAACGTCAGAAAAACATCATCGAAGAAATGGCCAGTGACGAAATCGCCGACTTGATTGAAACACTGGAAGAAGATGAAAAAGCAGAAGTTCTGGAACTGATGGACAGTGAAGACCGTGAAGAAATCCAAACTCTGTTAAGCTACAAAGAAGATTCAGCCGGTTCAATTATGACCACTGAATTTATTTCCATCCGTGAAAATAAAACGATTTTAAAGACATTAGAATACCTGCAGACAGAAGCACCTGATGCAGAAATGGCCTTCTATCTGTATGTAACAGACAAGCCAGGTCACCTAAAGGGTGTAGTATCTGTTCGTGACATCATTTCTAAACCTTTTGATACAAAAATCGCTGATATTACAAATCCACATGTAGCAAGTGTACATGTCAATGATGATCAGGAAGCTGTTGCAGAACTGTTTGCGAAATATGACTATATCATGCTTCCAGTTGTCGATGATGACAACATGATTGTCGGTATCATCACCATTGACGATATCGTCGATATCATCCAGGAAGAAGCCACAGAAGATATCCATCGTATGGCCGGTCTGGATGAAGAAGAAGAAGTTGATGGTAGTGTCATGGACTCTTTAAAATCACGTCTGCCATGGATTTCAGTCAATATGATGACTGCAATTTTAGCATCAACAGTTGTCGCAAAATTCAGTGATACCATCACTGCAGTCGTAGCTTTGGCCGCAATCAATCCAATTATTGCAGGATTAGGCGGAAATGCCGGTAATCAGTCTATGACCATGATTGTACGCGGGATTGCACTAGGCGAAATTGATTCAGACAACGCTAAAGCTATCTTCTGGAAAGAATTCTGTACTGGTCTGATCTTAGGACTCATCATTGGTTCAGTTTTAGCTGTAGGATGTACATTCATTTATCACAATCCTACACTCGGATTGGTTGCAGGAGGAGCTATGCTAGCTAACTTCATTATCGCAACAGTATCAGGATTCTCTGTACCTTTAATTCTTAAGAAACTTGGTGTGGATCCTGCCTTAGCATCCAGTATCTTTGTGACTGCATGTACAGATACACTTGGATTCTTTATTTTCTTAGGACTTGCAACAATGTTCCTGCCAAAACTTTTATAAAAGAAAAGAGACTTTCGAAAGTCTCTTTTTATTTATGATAAAAATACATGTTCAATAAAGATTTTTAATCCAATTGCCACCAGAATCAAGCCACCTGCAAGTGTCGCCTTTGTCGAAAGCATTTCACCAAACTTCTTTCCCAGTGCACCGCCAAACAAGCACACTACTGTTGTCACTACAGTAATAAAACCTGCAGCATAGAAAATATTCACATTCAGTGCTGCCAGCGAAATACCAACTGCTAAAGCATCAATACTTGTCGCAATTGCCTGCATCAATAGAAGATTCATCGTAAATGTTCTGCCTGTTTCTTTAGGTTCATCAGATGGGCTGCGCATTTCTTCAACAGCTTCTATAATCATCTTTCCACCAATAAACCCTAACAAAATCAATGCCAGCCAGTGATCTACTGCAGTAATCAAATCCGCAAAAGCACGTCCTCCTACAAACCCTAATGTTGGCATCAATCCCTGAAACACACCGAAGGCAACTGCAGCCATTACAACTTGTTTTGTACGATAATTAGAATAACTCATACCATTTGAAATAGATACCGCAAAAGCATCCATAGAAAGTCCAACTGCCAACATAAATAATGTGAGTAAATCCATTTTTAACCACCCTTTCAAAATAAAAACTCAAGGAACATACTAAAAGCAGTTCCTTGAGTCTTGTTCATTAAGTGAAACCAGGAAGTATTTTCCAGTATGTTGATTTCACACGTCATACGACGCAAACTACTCCCTCAATGTCTTAGATATTCTAACAGAATTTCTAATCTTTGACAATTGTAATTTTGTCTTTTGTGATGTCTTTAATGGACGCACAGCCACTCATCAACATGACATCTGCCAGTTCTTTGCGAAGGTTTTCAAAGTAATCTTTTACCCCTTCTGCACCTGCACCAATTGCAGCCAATGATACTGGACGGCCAATCAACACACCATCTGCCCCTAAAGCTAAAGCCTTAAAGATATCATATCCACTTCTGAATCCACCATCCACTAATACTGTCATTTCATCTCCTACAGCTTTAACAATATCTTCTAAAACCTCAATGGTAGATACTGTTTCATCCAATACACGTCCACCATGATTTGAAACAACAATCGCATCAGCTTTCGCTTCTTTAGCGCGTAATGCAGAATCTACAGTCATAATCCCCTTGACAATCAAAGGTACATTTAATGATTCTTTCAGTTCTCTAAGAGCTTCAACACTTTTTGTCTCAACAGGGATTTCACTGTTTCTTAAAAGCGGAAGACCAGCGGAATCGATATCTGTCGCAAGAGCCAAAACATTAGAACGATTCACTGCTTCAAGACGCAGTTCAATCCCCTGTTTCACCCATGGCTTCATAGTGCAGATTCCCTGTCCATCACGCTGATCAATCATACTTAATGGACCAGTAAACATTTCAAGAAATTTACCATCTCCGGTAAATCCAATCGTCTTTGCCTGAATACAGCCATCTAAAATATCACACGTATACTGATCATCACTGATTTCAGCCCCAAAATTATTGGTAATCCCTGCAATCGGTGCAGCATAGACCGGAAGTGATACTTTCTTGCCAAACAGTTCACTGGATGTATCTGGTACTATCGCTCCACATGTCACATCCAAATTAATTTTCACTTTCTTTAACTGTTCTACATTTCTTACAAAAGTACTTCCGGATCCTTTACCTCCAACACCAGGAATTTCTCCTCTGCACGCTAAACCATTGCACACAGGACATACACGGCACTTTGTCACTTTTTCTTTCGCAAGTTTCTTTAATTCATTCATTGTTTTCATATGCTACCTCTATTATTTTTATTATAATTCAAACTTAGACAAACGAAAAGAAAAACCTGGACTAGCCAAGTTTCTTTAATGTTTGACGATATGCTTTCAATAAAGGTTCAATTTCATAAATATCACTCATCGACATGATATTCATCACAATCAATGCACAGGCTCTGGCATCACTAGAAGCTTCATGATGATCCAATTCAATCCCAAAATATTCTGAAACAATATTCAATCGATGACGATCCAGAAACGGCAAAGCAGCCTGAGACAAGCGAACTGTACAGAAATATTCATTTTTAGGAAGTTCAAGTCCATAATAAGTACACAATGAACGAAGAACTTTCATATCAAATTCAGCATTATGTGCTACAAGTACTGCATCCTTAAACAGTTCACACAAATGAGCATAAATCTGATCAAAAGACGGTGCATTTTTCACCATATCTGGAATAATTCCATGAATCATAATATTGTGATAGGAAAACTCATCTGCACCCTTCACAGGCTTAATCAAAGTACTCCACAAGTCACACATCACACCATCTTCCATCACCGTAACACCTATGCTGCAGGCACTCAGTGGTGAAGCATTCGCTGTTTCAAAATCAATTGCACAAATCTTAGTCATGACGAATATGTTCCAATGCCTTTACAAAAATATCTTCAATATGATCATCATTCAACGAATAATACACTACTTTTCCATCTTTTCTAGAACGAATTAAACGTGTTTTCTTTAAACTGGAAAGCTGATGAGAAACTGCAGAATGTGTCATATTTAATAAAGCAGCCAAATCCCCAACACACATTTCACTTTCAAAAAGTGCCTTTAATATTTTTAAGCGTGTTGGATCTGCAAACATTTTAAATAACAGTGACAAATCCGCAAACTCTTCCATACTTAACATTTTCTTTTCCACCTCAGAGACAATCTCAGGATGAATAATCATTTCTTCTTTCATAACTTTCTCACTTTCCAAACAGTCGCTGCAAATCTTCTGGAAGCTTTGCGACTGCTTCACACTTTTTACCTGTAAATGGCTCTTTCCATTCAAGCTTTCTTGCACACAATCCCATAGACTGTACCAAAGGTTCTTTTTTTCCATACAGATCATCATTGATAATTGGCAGATGCAATGCAGAGGTATGCAGACGAATCTGATGCGTTCTTCCAGTCTGTAAACTGCATTTCAAAACACTCATATTTTTCTCAGGGATGTGGCAAACTGTTTTCATGTGTGTCACTGCTTCTTTCCCTGTCTTTGAAATTCTCATCTTCCCATTCACATGACGATCTTTTCCAATCGCTAGCTTAACTGTCTTTGAATCAAAAGAAGCCATACCATGCACAAAAGCCAGATAAGTACGATGTATTTCTTTCTTTTCAATTGCCGCATCAAAATACGACTGAATCCAAGGACTTTTGCAATACATCACACATCCTGATGTCTCTTTATCCAAACGATGCACAGGACGTATGGCATGCTTCTTACAAGTCCTACGGTAATATTCAGCAACACGATTATTCAATGTTCCATGTTTCTGTTTATCATCTTCATGAATAATGATTCCCGCTGGCTTATTGACAACCAGTACAAACTGATCCTCATACACTACCTCTGCCGCAAAATCATCACACACATAATCTATCTCTTCCTCTTCAAAAAGACACAAAGATAGTATCTTCTGATAAAGAGAATCTTTCAATGTCATATGCTTTCCATCCAAAAGCGCCTTCTTCATTTGAATCATCAGATTCATTCTACGCCCAGGAATTGACCACATTTCACAAAATTCTTCTAAGGTGTACTTTTCGTCACATTCAATATGACACCATATTCCATCATACTTTACTCTCATGTTCTTATTATAATACAAAATTCACCCTTTCGGGTGAATGATTTCAACATCATATTCTTTCAGCCATTCATTCATCTGAATAAAATAAGCCATCGTCTGAGGTCCTGTCATCAATTGACCAAACCATGGTCTTTGAAAATCAGAATCTATCAATTCAATCAATTTTTCTTTCTTTAATATCTCTAAAACAGGACTATTCTCATCTTCGATCATTTTCATGAATTCTTCTTTAACAAGTGAAGCATATTCTGGATCATGTGTTTTTGGATAAGGACTCTTTTTTCTCCAGCATATTTCTTCAGGAAGTTCTGTTTCAAACGCCTTTCTTAACAGATGTTTTTCTGTATTGTCTTTGTACTTCATGGACCATGGAATACGATACAATGCTTCCACAATACGTAAATCACACAAAGGCACACGTATTTCAACACCTGCCACACGAGCCATACGATCTGCACGATCTGTCAATGTCTGCATAAACCAATCCAAATTTAGTTTCATCAGTCTTTTGATTTCTTTTTCTTCTTCACTAGTTGACTTATCAAAACACAGACAGGAAAGTGACTCTGAAATACGTTCTTTCATCAGTTTCTGTGGATCACATAGAATAAATTCATCTTTCAGGAAACTGCATCGCTCATTGACATTGGAAGCCCATGGAAACTGTTTGACACTGCGCAAATGATCTTGAGTATACCATGGATATCCGCCAAAGATTTCATCAGAACACTCTCCTGAAAGAATCACCGATTCACCTGCATCTTTCATTTGTTTAAGAAAACATAAGAGTGAACTGTCCACATCAGCCATACCTGGACAATCTCTTGCCTTCATCGCCTCAACCAAATGATTTTTCAAATCATTTGAATTCAATAGTATTTCATGCGCTTTCAGATGATATTGGCTGACCATCAAACTGATATAATCCTGATCTCGATTTGGCTGATAAAATGTCGGTTTAAAATGTTCCTTTTGTCCCTCATAATCGACGCTGTATACATTCATAGAATCTATTTTTTTTGATGCAGCAGAAACAACCACACTAGAATCAAGACCTCCACTAAGCATCGAACAGATACGTCCCTTAACATCACATTGTCTCAGTACTGCATCACTCACTAAATCATGAACAACTTCAATCGTCTTTTGTTCATCCAGCGTCCACGCACTATCATGAAGATGATAATAACGCATCATTGTCATACCATTGGCTGTTCCAGAAAGAAGATATCCTGGCTTGATTTCTTCAATATCCTTAAAGTATGTTTTCCCTAATGTACGCGCTGGGCCAAAACAAATCATTTCCATGAGTTCTTCAGCACCAGCTCTTGCAGAAATGAAAGGATGCTTCAAAATTCCTTTCACTTCAGAAGCAAAGACAATTTGATTTTCCTTCATCGAATAAAACAAGGGTTTAATTCCCATTGGATCTCTTGCCATCAAAAAACTGTTAGTTCTTTCATCCACTATCACAAATGCAAAACATCCATTCATTTTCGAAACACACTCATGATGATATGTCAGATAAAGTTTTAATATTAATTCTGTTGCTCGACAAGATGTTATTTCAATCCCTTTGTTTTTGCACAAATTAATCAAATCAGACGTATTGTATAAGTCTCCATCACATACTACTGTTACTTTTTTACCCTCTATTTCGATGGATTCCATCTGTTCTGATGCAAGTACTGCATGATTTGACTCCATCATTTTTATTTCTTTACGATGATGAAGAACACCGCACATCTTTTTTAATATTTCCCTATCAGTTTTATAATCATTCATCTGAATTGTTCCTGCAATCATACCCATCATTTATCACCTCACACTAGTCTATTCACTAGAAAGAAAAAAAGTCCGATTCTTTCAGACTTTCAATTCTTTTTCATAAACATCGATTAACTGAGTTAATGACCACGCAGCATTAGCAGGACTTGTCGATGGCATACATATTGCAGGTACATCCAAATCTTGATGATATTTCAAATAATAATGATATGCAGTTTTTCCATTGATTAGAATTTTTTGGATTGGTATTTCCTTCAAAAGCTCTTCAAGATTAGTTGGAATAACATTTCGAATGGATGCATCACTTGAACCTTTAATGTCACAGCTTTCAATCACATCCCATAACGCAATCTGATGAGTGGATAATAATGTTTTTTTCTGTTCAACAGAAACAGGAAGATTATCCTGAAATATACAGGAAATTACTTTCCAAAAACGATTTTGAGGATGACCATAATAAAAAGAAGCTTCTCGGCTTTTCACAGATGGAAAACTACCTAAAATCAAAATTTTTGAATCTTTCTGTACATATGGACCAAATTGATGATGTACTCTTTGTATCATGATTTCACCTTACATATTTATTGTTTCCTTTTTTATAATGATATATAATAATTTAAAGATTTACCAGTTTTTTACAATTTGTTGAGGGGGAAAAAACAATGAAAAAACAATTATCTGAAAAAGCACTTTCTATCATTAAAAAGATGCAGCAAAATGAGCTGACTGAAAGTGTCATTTATGAAGAAATCGCAAAGTTCGCTAAGGGTGATGAAAACAAACAGACACTCATTCGTTTAGCAAAAGAAGAAAAGGCACATTATGAAATCTGGAGAGGCTATTCTCAAACAGAGATGAAACCAGAAGCACTCAAAGTCCTGAAATTTAAATTCATCGCAAGAGTATTAGGTTTTACCTTCGCTGTTAAACTAATGGAAAATGGCGAAGAAGCTGCTCAGGAAGAATATGCACTGCTCGCAAAAGAAGTTGAAGAAAGCTTTCTTATTCGCCAACAAGAAGAAGAACATGAACATGCTCTATTAGAAATGCTGGATGAAGAAATTCTACAGTATGTTGGAAGTATGGTGCTTGGACTCAATGACGCTTTGGTAGAACTTACTGGATCTTTGGCAGGTTTTACTTTCGCTATGCAAAATACACGTTTGATTGCCTTATCTGGTCTTATTATTGGCATTTCAGCAACTTTCTCGATGGCTTCCAGTGAATTTCTGGCAGCTAGAAGCGAGGGCAGAAGCGATGCATTAAAATCCTGCATGTATACAGGGGTTGCCTATCTGATTACAGTTGTTCTTCTGGTTATGCCTTATCTAGTATTAGGCAATGAACAATATCTTTTAGCACTGGCATGCATGTTAGCTATTGTGATTTTTATCATCGCAGGATTCACTTACTATACTTCTGTTGCACAAGATCAGCCATTTAAATCCAGATTCTTAGAAATGGCCATCATCAGTGTAACCGTCGCTGTCCTGTCATTTGGTGTAGGTGTACTCGCTAAACAATTCTTAGGTGTTGATTTGTAATAAAGGAACTCAATTGAGTTCCTTTATTTTCTTTGTAGCAGTACCACAGTCTCAACGTGGTGAGTATGTGGAAACATATCGACTGGCTGTACCTTTTCTACATGATAATTCAGTGTTTCAAAGATAGCACAGTCTCGTGCACAAGTTGCAGGATCGCATGAAACATAAACAATACGATCAGGATTCATTCCTGTACATGATTCAATTGTTTTCTGATCTAAACCTTTTCTCGGAGGATCAACAATCACTACATCTGGATGAATTCCTTGTTTCAACAAAGTTTCAGTAGCAGCACCTGCATCTGAACAAATAAAATCTGCATTGGTAATATGGTTGTACTCTGCATTTCTTTTTGCATCTTCTACTGCTTCCTTTACAATTTCAATACCTGTCACATGCTTCGCGCTTCTTGACGCAAATAATCCAATCGTACCTGTACCACAGTATACATCTACAACTTCTTCCTGGCCTGTCAACTGGGCAAATTCAAGTGCTTTTGAATACAGTACTTCTGTCTGATATGGATTAATCTGATAAAAAGACTTGCTAGAAATACCAAATGAAAGATCTTTTAGATTTTCACGTATCATTCCTGTACCTACAAGTACTTTTTCTCTGTCACCTAAAATTACATTGTCATTTCGATCATTAAAGTTTAAGACAACTGTTTTAATTTCTGAAAATACTTCTACAAGACTTCTGGCAATCTTCATAAAATCAGGATGATCTTTCTTCACAATCAGTACTGCCATCGCTTCATTAGAACACAGTGCATGCTTAATCAAGACATGACGAAGCAGTTGCAGTGATGCCTTTCCATTCAATTCATTTCTAAGATACTCAGTGATTTGATTCTGTAAATCACTTTGAACCAGACATTCTTGATATTCAACAATATCATGTGAATGTGAACGATAAAAACCTAATACAGCACGTCCATTGTCATTTTGAACAGGAATCTGTACTTTATTGCGATATTTCCAAGGTACTGTCATACCCAGACAATCTTCGACATGTACATTCAAATGTGCAATACGCTCAAAACAGTTTTTCACACGATTGGTTTTGAACTGCAGCTGATGCGGATAAGACATGTGCTGCAGATGGCATCCGCCACACAAACGATAAGATGTACACTCTGGTTCAACACGCTCAGCTGAATTACTTAAACGTTCTACAACACGTCCATAAGCCAGATGAGTGGTCACCTTGGTCAACTGAATAATTGCTTCTTCACCAACAAGTATATTTTTCACAAACACAGGAAACTGATTGACTTTTACAATTCCTAAACCTTCGTTGGTATAGTCTACACAGATTCCTTGTACTTTTTCATTTTTCTTCATAGTTTCACCTTTTTCATATGTATTATAAAAAACATTTAGAAAAAAGAAAAGACTGCACTGCAGTCTTATTCTGTAGAACCTTCTTCAATATCGCCTTCGCCGCCTACTGTAATATCTGATTCAGTTTCATACTTTTCAGGATTCAGTTTACGGTCCAGTTTTTCAAGAAGCTGTGCTGCCAGCTCTGGATCCAGCGGTTCTGAAACCAGACGAGCAATTGGAGCTTCCATAGAAGAACTCTTGTTGACAATGACATATACAAATGAATCTGATTCTCTGTTTTCTTCCAGATTATAGGCATGAACTTCAATGTCATACATCTTCTTTGATGAAGACTGTGTAAAATACACGGAAGGATCACATTCCTGAATCAATTTATCATAAGCCTGATTTGCCAAATCTTCTGCAACTTCAGGAGTCATTTCATCAATTGTATTGAGATATACACGAACTGTTCCGCTCTTTAAATATACATCAGCACTTTCAACACCCTCGATAGATTCAACCGCTGTATCTACAGCAGCAAGCTGTTCCTCTGTAATCGCAGGATCTAAATCGTTAGTAAATCGATCTCCTGAAATTACTGTACCTGTTGCAGCTGAAGCAGAAAGCAGTATATATGCAAAGGCAACGCATGGAATCGCAATCAGAATCAAGCCAATAACAATGATCCAGCTTGCGGCATCCATTTTTTTCTTTTGTTTAGGTTTCTTTTCTTTTTTTGTGTTCTGTGACATATGATCACTCCTTAACATTGTTATTTTACATGAAAACTTTAAACTTTTCCACCTATTTATCAATGTTGAGCATTTTTCACATGATTTCCCACTATTTTTTAAGAATTCCATAAGAAAAAGCCGTTTCCGGCTTTTTATCTCTTTTTCAGTTCTTCAGTCAACAGCTGATTTGTCATCGCAGGATTTGCCTGACCTTTAGACTTTTTCATAACTTGTCCAACCAAGAAACCAACTGCACGGCTCTTGCCATTTTTAAAGTCAACAATAGACTGCGGATTTTCATCCAGAACCTGATTAATCAGTGAAAGAATTGCAGAAGAATCGCTTACCTGCTTCATTCCTTTTGCAGCAGCAACTTCTTTTGGATCTTTG
Organism: Erysipelotrichaceae bacterium; assembly: GCA_017473335.1. GTDB lineage: Bacteria > Bacillota_I > Bacilli_A > Erysipelotrichales > Erysipelotrichaceae > RGIG1896. The sequence continues at coordinate 6,738 of JAFULN010000060.1, read as the reverse complement.
CCTTCCAATACATCTTCAAAGACTTCTTTTGCCTGTTTTCCTGAAATTTCTTTATCAAGAATCATGTTCACCAAAGTTCCAAGATGTACTGCAGACAATTTCATCGTAGAAAGTGTTTCATTTCGTTTTGCTAAAGCACCAGACAATTCGCTAATGCACCAGTTTGCCGCAATTTTTCCATCCTTTGCAACTTTACAGACTTCTTCATAGAAATCAGACAAATCTTTATTGGAAGTCAGCACATTTGCATCATAGCTTCCTAAACCATAATCCTTCATATAGCGAGCACGACGCTGATCTGGCAATTCAGGAAGATTGTCCTGAATACTCTTAACCCAATCTAAGTCTAACTGAATTGGGAAAATATTTGGTTCAGGGAAGTATTTGTAGTCCACTGCCCCTTCTTTTTTACGCATAGAAACAGTTGTCTGTGTTGCTTCATCAAAACGACGAGTTTCCTGTTCAATGCTTCCACCAGCATCATATACTGATGAATGACGCTTAATTTCTTCATCAATCGCCTTCTGAACATTTGATATAGAGTTCAAATTCTTAATTTCTACACGAGTTCCATAAACAGGAGATCCTGCAGGCTTTAATGAAATGTTGACATCACAGCGCATTGAACCTTCTTCCATCTTAACGTCAGAAACGCCCAGATAGAACAATGTTTCACGCAGTTTTGATACATAAGCTGCAGCTTCTTTGCCACTTGAAATATCAGGCTTTGATACAATTTCCACCAAAGGTGTTCCTGAACGGTTATAGTCAATCAATGTCTTTTCATCCAGATGATACTGTTTTGCAGTATCTTCTTCCATATGCAGACGTTCAATGCGAATACGCTTTGTACCTTCATCTGTTTCAATATCCAAGTATCCATCAGATCCAATTGGATGGAACTGCTGAGTAATCTGATATCCCTTTGCCAAGTCAGAATAGTAATAATTCTTACGATCAAACTTCACCAGTGTATCTACTTTCATATTCAGTGCAGTACTTGCCATAATGGCATAACGTACTGCAGTCTTATTCAATGCAGGCAAAGTACCTGGATGAGCCAGTTCAATTTCATTTACACATGTATTTGCTCTTTGACCAAATGAAGCTGGAGCTCCAGAGAACATTTTTGTCTTCGTTTTTAATTCACAATGAATTTCAATCCCAATGACAACATCATACTTCATTTTAGTCACCCACCTTGCTGTCACACAGACCTGTAATATCTTCTACAGCCTGCGCAATATTCAATAATTCGCTTTCTTCAAAAGCACGTCCTGTCAAGTTAATTCCCACTGGCATACCATCTGAAAGCCCCATTGGAACAGTGATGCTAGGATATCCAGTGAAGTTTCCAAGAATCATATGATTATCAGCCACTAAATACTTATCTGACAGTTCATCACGACTAGTATCATCCAGTTTAGGTGCACCTCCAGGTGCAGCTGGAGCCACGTACACATCATAATCCTTCAGTACACGACTTACTTCTTCTACAATCAAACGACGAACACGCTGAGCCTGACGGAACAGTTTTTCCTGGTTTTCCCAGAACAGACCATAGCTACCAATTACAAAACGCTTACGAATCAATGGTCCAAATCCTTCAGTACGTGTCTTAATCATAATTTCTTCTGATGTTTCTGCATCAACACGATTTCCAAAACGAATACCATCCAGATTAGAATGATTTGCAGTTGCCTCACAGTTTGCAATCAAATAATATGCAGGAAGCAATGCTTTCAGTAAATCTTCATTCATTTCAACAACGTCAACAATAGCACCTTTAGCCTTTAAACCTTCAATAACATCATTGAAACAATGTAATGTTGCCTCATCGTCAATCGCATCAATAACATTCTTCAAAACCGCAATCTTCTTTCCTGCAACATCACCCTTCACTGCATCCAGGTAGTGTTCAACAGGCAGCGAACTGCTTGTCATATCATGATCATCACGTCCTGCAAGAACTTCCAAAGAAACTGCAGCATCTTTTACTGAACGTGTAAAAACACCCACATGATCCAAAGAACTTGAATAAGGAATAATGCCATATCGGCTAATACGTCCATATGTTGGTTTAAATCCAACGACTCCACAGAAACTTGCAGGTTTACGAATAGAATCTCCAGTATCTGATCCAATCGCCATTGGTACAACCCCTGCTGCAACCAATGCTGCTGATCCGCCAGATGATCCGCCAGCCATACATTCCAAATTATGAGGATTGCGTACTGGTCCTGTTACAGAGGTTGTGTTAGTTCCACCCATTGCCAGTTCATCCATAGATGCCTTCGCAATAAACACAGCACCTGCTTCTCTCATTTTCTTTACAATTGTCGCATCAAACACTGGAATATAGTTTTCCAGAATACGGCTTGATGCAGTTGTCTTAATTCCCTTTGTATTTACATTGTCTTTCAATGCAACAGGAACACCTTCTAATAATCCACCCTTATGTTCATTCAAATGTGCAATCTGTTCAGCTGGATCAATGAAAGTAACAATTGCATTCAAATCTTTTTGAGACTCATGCGCTTTTTGAACAGCCTCTAAAATTCTTTCTTCTGCATGTGCAGTATCTTTCAGCATTTCTAAAATTGTCATCTTACTTCACCACCCTTGGCACACTAAAATGTCCCTGTACAACCTTTGAGGCGTTGGACAGTGCTTCTTCCTGAGAAATTGTGTGATTTTCCTCATCTTCTCTTAAATATACAGTAGGTGTTTCAAATGGATAAACCATTGGTTCAACCCCTGTCGTATCAATCGCTTCCAAAAGTTGCAGCTGTACACACAATGTTTTAAACTCCTGAACAATATCATCCGCCTCTTCATCCGTCAGTTCAAACATCAGTTTGCGAGCCAATGCCTTGAAATAAGCCTGATCCTTAATTTCTTCCATACTTCAAATTCCTTTCTTATAGTTTGATGAGAAGTACCTCATCCTGATTCACTCTGCGTTGTAATACAAACAGAGTTGTATCTAACACCCGAATCTGACATGTAATCATCATACGAGTATTTTTCATTTCATAAATAGATGATGCCAGACACTGCGCTAAAGCATTCATCTCTGTGTATGTCTTTGCCTGTACATTCACATCAATTTTCAGCTGAACTGCTTCATTTTCTTCAAACAGCACTTCACCAATCAAATCAACATGTTCAGGCAAAAACTGTTTTACCTTATTTTTCAGTCTTTCAAAATCAGATGAAAGAACACTATCCAGTTCTTCCGCTTCTTTTGAAGGAAGATAAACCCACTTCTGATGAATCTTTTTTCCATCTACCGCAAGAAACCTTCCTGGTAAAGTGCCATCGATTTCTGCAGCTGCATAAATCAAAAGTACAGGTTCTTCTGATATCTTTTTGACCTCAGAAAGATACTCTCTCAGTCTTTCTGATGCCTTCAACCCTTCTGATAATAAAATCTCATCCTCTGCTTCTGATGGATTCATCACCAGAGTCAATGCAATCTTTCTTTGTGAATCACTTTTCTTTAAAAAGTTCAACTCCACAATATCACAAATAAAATACGGGCTCTTTAATTGCACATCTCCACTTTGATATAAACCCTCAGGTGGATTTAAACCATACGGTGCATTTTCAGAATCTCTACGTTGAAGTTCAAGTATGTCCTCTTTCGATAATACACTTCCGCTGGTTAACACATATTGATCAGAAGGATAAATCGAAAGACATATTTCCTGCATTTGCTTGGTTAGATTCATGACATCCTTTTCATTCATGACCTGTGCATGCCAATAACGTGCACTGCCTTGAACATCCGGTAAAACAATTGAATAATCCCCTTGATACAGCCTTTCAAAACCTAAAGTAGACAATTCATCTATACGCTGACTATGACAGCTGCCTAACAAGAAAACAATCCACAGAAGTTTACTGATTTTCATTCAGCTTGGCCTCAAACTCTTCTTCAGTCATAACCGCAACATTCAGCTTGCGTGCCTTGTCAAGTTTGCTTCCTGCATTCTCCCCGTAAATCACTAAATCTGTTTTCGATGAAACACTTGAACTTACTGTAGCTCCAAGTTTCTCTAAAAGCTGTTCAGCCTCTTTGCGCGTGTAAATTGCCAAAGAACCTGTCAGCACAACCTTCTTGCCTGTAAAGAAGCTTTCCTCTACCTTGGCACGAAGCACTTCCATATTGACTCCTGCTTCTTTTAAACGCTCAATCATCTGACGATTTCCTTCTTCATGAAAGAAATCCAAAATTCCCTGAGCAGTAATTGGGCCAATATCACGAATCTCTTGCAGTTCATCCATAGATGCATTCATTAATGCATCCATAGTTACAAAGCGATTTGCCAAAATCTTTGCGGCTTTATCGCCTACCTGACGAATACCCAATCCATTCAGCAGTTTTTCCAGTGAATTCTGTTTTGAAGCTTCAATTGAATTCAAAAGATTTCTATAACTCTTTTCTCCAAAACCACTTGTTGTACAAATTTCTGTTTCAAACTGCGAAATTCGATAAATATCTTCAATCGCATTCAGCCATCCCATCTGATGGAATGCTTCAACTTTTTTTACACCCAAACCATCAATATTCATGCAGTCACGACTCGCAAAATGCGCAATAGATTCCACTACACGTGCAGGACAATCTGGATTGATACAGAAATAATGTGCTTCTTTTTCATCACGATATATTTGATGATGACATACAGGACATTCTTTCGGGAATACATATGGAACTTGTGTTCCATTACGTTTATCCGGTGCAGAACGCACCACTTCAGGAATAATATCTCCTGCCTTGCGGACCACTACGACATCGCCAATTCGAATATCTTTCTCCTTGATCATATCTTCATTATGAAGCTGGGCAAAACCTACTTTAGTTCCAGCTAAAAACAATGGAGTCAGCTGAGCGTTCGGAGTAATTTTCCCTGTTCTTCCTACTGTCAAAAAGATATCTTCAAGAATTGTTTCTTTTTCTTCAGCAGGAAACTTATAGGCAACAGCCCACTTTGGTGTTCTTGATGTAAAGCCAAGCTGACGCTGAGTCGCATAAGAATTTACTTTAATCACAACACCATCAATATCATATGGCAAATCATAACGAATTGCCGTTAATTCTTCAATAAATGCCCAGATCTCATCCACATTCAAAAACTTTCTTGAATATTTCTCGTTCACTTTAAATCCGAGTGATTTCATCCACATCAATGAATCATAATGATTATCCATTCCATAGATTTCACCATCTGGCAAATGATACCAAAAGCCATCCAATCCACGGCTTGCCGCAACCTTTGAATCCAGCTGACGAATCGAACCTGCCGCTGCATTTCTACAGTTCGCAAACAATTCTTCACCTTTTTTCTCACGCTCTGCATTGAGTTTTTCAAAGCTCTTTTTCGGCATGTAGATTTCACCACGAATTTCCAAGTCACCCTGATAATCTATTTTCATTGGCAGTGAACGTACAGTTTTTACATTCAATGAAACATCTTCACCTACAACGCCATCACCACGAGTGACAGCCTGAACAAACTGTCCCTGAAGATAACTCACTGACATTGCTAAGCCATCAATCTTACACTCTGCAACATATTCTACCTGACCAACTTCCTGTTCAATCTTATCACAGAATGATTTTAGTTCATCATAGTTGAACACATTGCCCAGTGATAACATTGGACGCTTATGCTCAACTTTATCAAAAGCATCCAGTACCTGGCCACCAACTTTTTGAGTAGGAGAATTCGGATCTGCAAACTCAGGATAAGCAGCTTCAAGATCTATCAGTTCTCTCAAAAGTTTATCATAGTCTAAATCTGAAATAGTCGGTTTATCAAGCACATGATATTCATAATTGTATTGATGTAATCTTGTTCGTAACAATTCAATTCTTTCTTTCATGAGGATCCTCCTGAACTTTAATATTATATCACAAATCAATCATCTTACACTCTCTAATTCATTCATCCATCAAAAAATAACTATACTTCTCAACCGCATCATTTTTGAAATGTTTCTTTAACCCATTTAGAAGATATTAAACTTTTTAATGTTATTTTTTCTTTCTAAATAGAAAATGACGAATCTTCAAATTCGTCATCCTCCTCAGTGCACATAGCTCATATGGTGCTCCATCATGATTTTCATCACTTCATCATCACTCAATCGTGTAATCTTCGCTATCATCTCTATTGTCATATTCATTTCACATAGTCTTTGTATTGTCGCTATTTTCTCTTTAATAATCCCTCTGTCTTCTCCTACTGCAATTCCTTCTTGTCTTCCTTCTTGTCTTCCTTCATCTTTCCACTCTCTTACGATTCTGCTGAAATTCTCACACATCTTTACTCCATCCTCACTTTCTACAATCATCTTTTCCAACTCTTTACATTTCCCTAACACTGCTGCTGTTTTTACCGCCTCTGCACTATGCAGCCCTTTCTTTGAATATTTCTCATACATCTCATCTTTACTCAGCTGATGGATATCCTGAAACAATTCAAAGAATTCTCTGACTTCTTCATTTTTGAAATTCTCTACTTTCACTTCCTGCGCACTCACGATTCTTACGCCATAATTCTGTACAAATGGTTTTAGTTCCTCTTGAATCCCCATCATCTGATGCAGTGTTCTTGCCGCTTTCCATTTTTCCTTGCCTGTATACAGACATATCGTAGATACTGGATAAATCCTCTTCTTTGATTTCATCATCTTCTGATAGGTCAATAAATCATACTCCATCACTCT
>JAFULN010000003.1 GCA_017473335.1 Erysipelotrichaceae bacterium | reverse complement strand
TCTCCATTAATTTTTGCCCATCTATATTTTATCTTTTTCTTCAGTTTCTTTCCATTTTGTGAAGAGGTAGACTTTTTAAGTTCCTTCCACAAAAAAAGAAATGCAGCCTTGTGCATTTCTTGCTTGGTTTCTTACGCAAAAAGAAGTATGACAATATTTCGGGCAAAATAGAGACTTCTTTTTGCATTTGTATTTTATCATATTAAAAAAAGACTGTCGAACTTTTATTTGTCAACAGTCTGTACGTGGATGTAATCTTACATCCACGTTTTCTTTTCATCCATCACATCCAGCATAAAACAGCTAACTTCTTCACTTAACACAGGGCTTTCAGAAAGTCCTTTTTGAATACACTCTACAAAGTGCTGTATTTCAAAAGTAAATTCACTCTCAAAATCAAAATGATAAAACTCTTTATGATCATTAATTTTCACCGATAAATCATGACCTTTCCAGAAATGTTCACACTCAATGCTTCCAATATCTCCATAAATTCTAAATGTATTGTCCGTTGCTACAGTAATTGCACCACGTACAGAAGCCATTACATCATTATATTTTATCAAAAGCTGTGTCATTCCCAGACAATCTTTACACGCCAAATCCATACGTTTCAGTTCCGTCATTTCCGTACCTAAAAGACCTACAATAGCAGACAAAGGATAAATCCCCACATCATACATGCCTCCACCTGCTAAATTCTGATGCATCACCCAATGATTTTCATCAAACTTCCCATCATAACAATAACTTGCTTCAAGATAAGATACTTTTCCTATTGTACCCTCTTCCATCAATTCTTTGATTTTTAAAAAGGTGGGAGTAAAAACACCTTTGGTCGCCTCCATTAGAAGCAGTCCCTTTCCTTTTGCCAAGTCGAAGCATTCTCTGGCTTCCTTGGATGTTTTCATCAATGGTTTTTCGCATAGTACATGTTTTCCTGCTTTTAAACACATCATAATCTGTTCTTTGTGCACAAAGGGTGGCGTTGCAATATACACTGCATCCACATCTTTATCCTTCAGCATTTCTTCATAGCTTCCATAAGCTTTTTCAATCTGATACAATTCACAAAATTCTTCTGCTTTATTGAAATCTCTTGATGCAGCTGCAGTGATCTTTGCACCGGAAACATCTTTCATCCCCTTCACAAAACGATGTGATATTTTACCTGGTCCTAATATTCCAAAACGAATCATATATCCTCCTTAGAAAAAAGAAAACACAGAATATTCTGTGCTTGTCCTAAATTATTGTCCCATCGATTTCATGATCTGTCTGATCTGTGCTTCGGATGGTTTGCGACCCATCTGCATAAACATAGCACGGATCATTTTTTCGTTGATTGGTGGGTTTTCTTTAATCTGCTTTTCCATGTAGCGACGAGTAAAGAAGAAGCCTAGAGCGCCTCCAATCACACCGCCAATAACCAGCCATAAAATAGATGCCCAAAATGAAGTCATTGTTACACCGCCTTTATCTAAAGATTATTTTACATTGATTTTACTGGTTTGACAAGCATATCATCTTGTTTTCACAAGAATTCACACACTTGAAGTTCACAATTTCTTCATTTTTTCTTCACTTTTCTCTTTAAAAAGAAAATACCCTTTATCAGGGTATCTTTTCTTATCAGGACCCAAAGGTTTGATATTATTCCCTGCCGCAGGCAAGTGGGTGTTCTGCTTGAAATTTTAGGATTCCGAAAAAATGTTCCGGCATTCACACCAAATCAAGACATCCGAACTCCCGTATATCAAAGTGTCGGAAATACATGTAATCCCTTTGGGCACTCTTATTATATACATAAATTTTCTAGAATATGAAGACTTGACATACGAAATTCTTTGCCAATTTTTTCACTTAAACCAGATAAATGAAAATGACTATGAAAAAAGACTTATTGAATTTCAATAAGTCTTGATTTCATTATTCTTTTGTAGAAATCCCCAGTTCTCTGAGCTGTTTGTCATCCACCAGATTAGGTGCTTCAGACATCAAATCAGATGCACTTGCAGTCTTAGGGAATGCCACAACATCACGAATATTGTCTGTACCTGACAAAATCATAATCAAACGTTCCAGTCCAATACCTACACCACCATGTGGAGGAGTACCATACTTGAAGGCTTCAAGGAAGAATCCAAATTTTTCATGAGCTTCTTCCATTGACATACCGATTGCTTCAAAGACTTTTGCCTGAAGTTTCTGATCATGAATACGAATAGATCCGCTCAGCAGTTCATAACCATTTAGAACTAAGTCATAAGCACGTGAGTAACAATTTGCAGGATCACTCATCAGCTTGTCAACATCTTCCAGATTTGGTGATGTGAATGGATGATGCGCTGCAACATAGCGATCTTCTTCCTCTGAGTATTCAAACATTGGGAAATTTGTTACCCACAGGAAGTTAAACTTAGATTCATCAATCAAATTCAGCTGTTTTCCAAGCTTCACACGCAATGCACCCATTGCAGTCTGTGATGTCTTCACTTTGTCTGCAACCATCAGTACTAAGTCATTGTGCTTCAAGTTCAATGTTTCAATCAGCGCTGCTTTTTCTGCATCACTTGTAACTTTTGCGATAGATCCAGCTAATACACCATCCGTATTTTTCAGCCATGAAAGTGCCTTAGCACCATAAATCTTTACAAATTCCTGCAGCTTGTCTAAATCTTTACGGCTGAACTTGTCTGCAGCATTTTCACAAACGATTGCGTTAATCTGTCCATTTGCGTCAAGAATGTTTTTAAATACGGCAAATTCAGTGTTTTCGAAAACAGTTGAAACATTGTGAATTTCCATACCAAAACGAGTATCAGGCTTATCTGAACCAAAACGTGCCATACATTCAGTATATGGAATACGTGGGAATGCATCCAGTTCAATTCCCTTAACATTTCTGAAGATTTCCTTCATCAGCCCTTCAACAGTGTTCCATACATCTTCTTCTTCCACAAAGCTCATCTCAATGTCAATCTGAGTAAATTCAGGCTGACGGTCAGCACGAAGATCTTCATCACGGAAGCAGCGCGCAATCTGGAAATATTTTTCCATTCCGCCTACCATCAGAAGCTGCTTATAAATCTGTGGAGACTGAGGCAATGCATAGAACTTGCCCTTTGAAATACGTGAAGGGACAAGATAGTCACGTGCACCTTCAGGTGTAGACTTGCACAAAATTGGTGTTTCAATTTCAAGGAACCCTTTTGAAGACAAGTAATTTCTTGTCAGCATAGTTACCTGATGGCGAAGCATCAGATTCTTCTGAATTGCAGGTCTTCTTAAGTCCAGATAACGATATTTTAAACGAGTATCTTCCAGAGCATCTGTATCATCCGCAATAATAATTGGAGTCGTTTCTGCAGCATTGACAATATTTACTTCTTCAACCAGGACTTCAATTTCACCTGTCGCAAGCTTTGGATTTGGTACATCCTTTGCCAGCACTTTACCTGTTACCTGCAGAATGTATTCATTACGAACATCCTTGACTAATTCTGCATGATGTTCATCAAATGTAATCTGTGTTAGGCCATCACGGTCTCTCAAATCAATAAAAACCAGTGAACCCAGATTTCTGCGCTTAGAAACCCAGCCAATCAGAGTTACAGTTTCATTAACGTTGGCCAGTCTCAGCTGACCGCATGTATGTGTTCTTTTCATGATTATTCCCCTTCTTCCTCATTCTGAAGCATTTCATCAATTGTTTCAACAACTTCACTTAAAGGTACAGTAACCTGTGTCTGAGTCGCAATATGCTTCACATTGACTTTTCCTTCAGCAAGTTCACTTTCCCCGACAATTACAACCACTTTTGCACCAGAACGGTCTACACTCTTAAACTGTGCTTTCAGCGATCTTGGTGTTACGTTGAATTCTGTACGATATCCTGCAGCTCTTAACATTGTCGCAACCTGCAATGGACCATCATTGACATTTCCTAATGCCATAACATATACATCATCATTAGGAACTCCACCTAAATGAATACCTTCAGCCTCTGCCAATAACATCAATCTTTCAAGCCCCATCGCAAAGCCTACCCCTGACATTTCAGGACCGCCAAAGTACTGTACAAGCCCATCATAGCGTCCACCTGCAAACACTGCAGATTGTGAACCAGATTCTGGATGTGTTGAAACTACTTCAAATACTGTGTCTGTATAGTAATCCAATACACGCACTAAACGATCATCTACTTCATATGGAATTCCCATCGCATCTAGTGCATTCAGTACTTTTTCAAAGTATTCCTTAGATTCTTCTGTCAGTGAATTTCTCAGTGATGGTACATTTTGCATCACTGGATGTTCTTTATCCACCTTACAATCCAGAAGTCTTAATGGATTCTGTTCATAGCGTCTTTTGCAGTCAGGACACAATTCATGGACTGAATCTTTAAAATAATCCAGCAGTGTTTCACAATAATTCTTTCTTGAAACTGCATCCCCCAGCGTATTAATCAATACTTTAATCTGAGAAAGTCCCAATGCCTTTACAATACTGTAGCCCAGCGCAATGCATTCTGCATCAATATATGGACTTTTTGCACCAATGTTTTCAATCCCAAACTGATTAAACTGACGGTAGCGTCCTTTCTGAGGACGCTCATAACGGAACATTTCGCCCATATAATACAGTTTTGCAGGCAAATCTGGAGCACCATACATTTTGTGTTCCACAAAGCTGCGCACAACTCCTGCTGTACCTTCAGGACGCAGTGTCAATGAATCTTCATTGTTGATGGAGAATGTGTACATTTCTTTATTGACCATATCAGAAGAATCATTTTCTCTTTTAAATACACCTGTATCTTCAAATACAGGTGTACGAATCTCACTGTAGCCGTACACATGGCACATCTGACGAATCAAGTCTTCTACTTTGTTCCACGCAGCTGTTTGTGCAGGCAGAAGGTCTTGAGTTCCTCTTGGTGTCTGATAGCTTTTCATAACTTTTCCTCCTTGTAAATAAAAAACGCCCTTATCTCTAAGGACGTCAAAATAACGCGGTACCACCTTAGTTCATGTCCTACAACATGCCCCTCAATCCTTTAACGCAGGAATGACGACTGTACCTACTTATGTTCAATACAGTTTCTCCAAAGTGTCAATTCATAATACCTCACTGGAAGTTTTCAGCCTAAGACTTCCTCTCTAATAAGTTCAGCATCATAAACCTCTTTTTCACCGAATTACTATAAATATATCAGATTAAATCTGAAAGTCAATCTTTATTGGAAAATACGATCAACAGAAATCACACTTGAAATCTTTCTAAGATTTGCCAGAAGATTTCTTAGATGTTCAGCATCATCCACAAAGACCATCATTTTTGTCATACATGTTAAATTCTCATTGTTGACAGCTGAGTTAATTGACTGAAGTGAAGCCTTGCACTGAGAAACAACAGTTACCACATCCGTCAACAAGAAGTTTCTATCCGACGCATAGACCTGAATATAAGCTTCATATTTTCTCTTTTCAGCCATATCATCCCATTCAACAGGAATAAGACGTTTCTTTTCATTGATCACATTAGGACAGTCACAGCGATGAACCTTAACACCCTGTCCCTTTGTGATGTAGCCTACAATACTATCCCCATGAATTGGTGAACAGCACTGAGCCAGAGAAATCATCATTGAATCCACTCCAGAAACTCGAATACCTGTCTTAGATACCGTCTTTTTATCCAAAGTTCTTTCACGACTATTGATGATTTTTTCGACACTTTCATTATCAAGTGCCATCGTCTTTTTCTGATTCGTCAGTTTTTCAATGATATCAACAACATTCACTGACTTAACAGACAATGCATACAACAAGTCGAAACTATTTGCCGTCTGGAATTGGCCCGCAATTCCATCAAGTTTCTTCTTTTCTACGTAGTCTTTGTCATCAAAGCCACGCTTTCTCAGTTCTTCTCTGAGCAGCTGTTCGCCCTTTTCTACAAATTCCTGACGCTTTTCAGTTTCTTTCTTCTGAATAAAATTACGGATTTTGTTTTTGGCATGCTGTGTCTTGACAATCTTTAGCCAGTCCTCAGATGGACCAATATTCTGTTTTGTTGTACGAATCTGTACAACATCTCCAGTCTTTAATTCTGTATTCAGAGGTACAAGTGTGTCATTGACAATCGCACCTACTGTTGCATGCCCAACTTCTGTATGAATACGATAGGCAAAGTCAATTGGCGTTGATCCTGCAGGCAGATCAATGACCCTGCCTTTAGGAGTCATCACATAAACGTTCGCATCAAAAATATCACGTGTGAGTGTTTCCATAAACTCACTTGGATCATTTTCATTGATGTCATCTGTAACACTAATCAGATCTCTAAACCAGCTTAATGACGCTTCAATTTCCTTCTGTTCACGTCCTGGATCATACTTCTTGCCTTCTTTGTAAGCCCAGTGTGCCGCAATCCCTTTCTCCGCAACAGAATCCATATCTTCCGTACGAATCTGCACCTCAAAAATCTTTCCGTTTGGACCTACAATCGTCGTATGCAAAGACTGATACATATTCATCTTAGGCATCGCAATATAATCTTTTAAACGTCCTGGAATTGGACGATATGTCGCATGAATATAACCCAGAATTTCATAACAGTTCAGCTCTGTCTTAGTGACAATTCTGAGTGCCAGAAGATCCAGAATTTCTTCAAAACGCTTGTTTTTGGTAGTCATCTTTTTATAGATAGAATACAAATGCTTGCTTCGTCCAAAGATTCTATATTCAATGTTATGTTCAGTCAGAATCTTAGAAATATTCTCAATCATTTCATTGACATAACTGTCACGTTCTACCTTTTTGTTTTCAACCAGCTTCGCAATACGATAATACTCATCACGATGCAGATACTGGAAACACAAGTCTTCCAGTTCATTTTTAATTTCACTTAACCCTAATCGATGTGCAATTGGAGCATACACTTCTAATGTTTCATTCGCTATTTTTTTCTGTTTTTCGGGCTTATGGAACTGCAATGTACGCATATTATGCAGACGGTCAACCAGTTTAATCAGAATAACACGGACATCTTTAGCCATCGCAATAAAAATCTTACGATGATTTGCGGCCTGATATTCTTTTTCATCCTTAAACTTCAAATTACCAATCTTGGTAACGCCTTCAACCATGACTGTGATTTCTTCATTGAAATCCTCAACCATTTTTTCTCTAGGCACTTCACAATCTTCCAGAACATCATGAAGCAGCCCTGCACAAATTGTCGCAGGACCTGCATGAAGCTGAGCCAGAATGAACCCTACCTGAATAGGATGAATCATATATGGTTCACCACTTTTGCGCATCTGACCTTCATGCATTTTATCTGCATAATTGTACGCTTTTTCAATCATTGCCAAAGACGCTTCATTATGAATGTACTCTTTAATTGGCACCATTAATTCTTCAAGATTATGCGCAATCTGTTTGTTCATCGACTCACCTCCTCTTCCATTTTCTGTGTTTTGTTTATTAATACTGCATTACTGTAAATACATTGTATCCGTTAAGAAGTTCTCTTCCCTTCAGTGCTTCCAGTTCAATCAAAAATGCACACCCAACAACTTCTCCGCCAAGATCTTCAACCATCTTGATAGTTGCCTGAACTGTTCCACCAGTAGCCAAAAGGTCATCCACAATCAAAACCTTCTGTCCTCTCTTTACTGCATCTTTGTGCATATGAAGTTCATTTGATCCATATTCAAGATCATACTTGTAGCTAATCGTTTCTCTAGGCAGCTTGTTAGGCTTACGAACTGGTACAAACCCAATTCCCAAATTCACTGCAACTGGACATCCAAAAATAAAACCTCGTGATTCTGGACCTGCAATCAGTTCAGCTCCTACTTCTTTGGCAAACGCTTGAATCTGTGATGTAGCTTCTTTAAATGCTTCACCATTCTGCATCAGCGGTGTAATGTCGCGAAACAGAATTCCCTCTTTTGGAAAATCCTGAATATCTGCAATATAATCTTTTAAATTCATGGAATCATTCCTCCTCAACAATATATTAATTATATCAGAAACTTGTTACTTGGGATAAGTTTTTCTTCATTCTTTGAAAAATATATGCACTATTTTTCACTTTTTGTGAAACCACTTACAAGAATCTGAGCTTTCTTCACTGACATGTACTGATTAATCGATAAAGTACCTATCAATGAATCAATATGATTCTCAACAGATTCTTTACTTAATGTAAAAGAAATCGCTTCTAATGCCCCCATAGGATGATATAGCATCCATTTTGGATATTGATTCTTTAGTACTTGAGTCTGTGTTATCTTCAGCTGATCCACTTCAAAGACAGGAGCTTCAAATCCATGTCCAAATGGTCTTAAACATTCAAGTTCTTCAATATTTTCAATCGTACACTCAATACTATGAATTCTAATCCTATCTTCATTATCTTCACTAAATTCAAGTGTTTTTGATTTTTCTTTCACCTTGGCAATAAAAGCATCCATTTTTTCAGGAAGCACCTGAATCCCTGCCGCTTGTGCATGACCACCAAACTGAACAATCAAATCGTTAAAATCATCAAAAAATTCAAACAAGTTCACACCCCCTGCAGAACGTACTGATCCTTTATAGGTATTTTCTGCACGCGTGAAAACAACAGAAGGTTTATGCACTGACGATGAAATCGTATTGGCAATCAACCCTAACAATCCTTCATGAAACTCATCATGAACTACACAGATAAAGTTCGATTCTTCCATCATACCTAATGCCATTTCTGACATGGATTTACTAAGTTTGCGTCGCTGAAGATTAATCTCTTTAATCTGCTTAGCACCTGATTCAATCACAGTTCTATCTTTTGCCAGAAGATATCTTACAACATTATTGGCATTCACGATATCCGCCATACGTCCAATCGCATTCAGTTTAGGGACAATCTGAAAAGCGATTTCTTTCTCATCCCAGCGTTGTATCTGACGTTCACACAAACGTTCTACAGGCACAAAAGAACGTTCATTTAATAGTTCAACACCTCGTTTGATGATGGATCTGTTTTCATAAAATACATCCATCATATCTCCTATAGTTGCGATTGCAGCCAAGATAACATGTTCCTTGATTTCTCCCAGCAATGCCTTTGAAATCTGCAAAGCCACTCCAGCTCCGCACAATCCCTTAAACTGTTTATCCATCACATCTGGATGTACTAATAGATTCCAATTCAGATGATCTTGAATGGTATGATGATCACTCACAAGAATATCCATTCCTAAACTTCTGCACAAATCTATGGCATCCTTTGCAGCTACTCCGTTATCTACCGTTACAATCAGTGAATAGCCTTTTTCATAAGCTAAACGCACAGTCGCTTCATTTAATCCGTATCCTTCTTTAAAGCGATTTGGGATATAAAATCCTGCTTCAATCCCAAAGCGATCCATCATATCTTTCATAATAGCAGTTGCACAAATACCATCACAGTCATAATCCCCTGCAATCAATATCTTTTCTTTATTGTGTTTTGCCAAATAAAGACGATCAACTGCTTTTCTGATACATTCAGAAGGATTGTCATGCAAAAAAGGATCTGCATTCAGCACATCATCAATTTGTTCTATGGATAAATTTCTTTTTTCAAGCACTTTTGCGGTTAGATTTCCAACCTGAAACTGTGCTCTAATATCTTCAAACTTCATTTTTATCATTCTCCGTGTGTTATTATAACAAATTTTTATGAAACTGACATCCACTGTGCATACTAAGGATGTAAGGAGAGTAAAACCATGTTTAAACACGAAAAAAGAATGATGCGCCCTGTTAAAGTCGAAAGACCTAACCCACAGTATGCCAACTTAATGCAGGAAACATTAGGCGGAGCCAATGGTGAGCTGAAGGCAGCCATGCAGTATCTTTCACAATCCTTCCGTGCAGAAGATCCAGCAATTAAAGACTTGTTTTTGGACATCGGCACAGAAGAACTATCTCACTTAGAGATGGTAGCACAAACAATCAACTTGCTAAATGGACATGAAGTTGACTACAAACAGATTGAAAATGGACAAATCGAATCCATGGTAACTTTTGGACTGAACCCCGCATTAATCAATTCCAGCGGTGTTCCATGGAGTGCTGATTATGTGACTGTTACTGGTGATTTAGCTGCAGACTTGCTGGCAGATATCGCTTCCGAACAGCGTGCCAAAGTCGTTTATGAATATCTTTATCGTCAAATCGAAGATAAATATGTTCGAGAAACCATCATGTTTCTATTAGAAAGAGAAGAAGCTCATAATGCACTGTTCTGCGAAGCTCTTAATAAGTACGCGCAGGACAAAGGAAGCAACCTCAACTTTGGGCTTACCGAAGATTCCAAGCTGTATTTCGACTTATCAAAACCTGGCAGATATTTTGATGAACCCGATCCACATCAAGTAAAGACAGAAAAAGGTAAAAAGACAAAATCAAAAGAAAAAGATGATTAAAAAGAAAAGATGTCACTTTTTAGTGACATCTTTAATAGTTGATACCTTCAATATCAATTTCATCCAGTTCTTCTTTATAGACTTTCTTTACTTTCTTTGCTTTAGGTTTGTATTTGGTTCTTAAATAGTACCAAACAATAGGTGCGATAAACATCGAAGAGATGGTCCCTGCAATCAGCCCTACAAGCATCGCAAAATTAAATGTAATAATCGCGCGAGAACCTAAAACCAAAAGACAAATCACTGGAATCAGTGTTGTAATAGTAGAATACATTGAACGTGTAAATGTTTTATACAGTGAATCATTCACAATTGAATAATAAACATCACCATTCAAGTCCCCTTTGACTTCCTTAACGCTTTGGCGAATTCTGTCAAACACTACAATAGAGTTATTGATAGAATAACCAATAATCGCAAGAATCACGGAAACCAGTTCAATATTGACTTCCATTCTAAAAATCGCAAATACTGCAATCACAATCAAAACATCATGCACAAGGGCAATGATGCAGCTTACTGCATAATCCCATTTAAAACGTACAGTCACATAGGCCAGCATTGCAGCCCACGCCAGAACAGAAAGCATAAAAGCACTTTTCACTAGTTCACGTCCCACAACTGGAGTCACGACATTGTCATTAGGTTCAATGCCATATTTCGCTATAAATACATCCTTAATCTCAGATAACTCATCCTGAGAAAGTGCTGCATTGATCGTAACATAAACCACAGATTCTCCAGACTGTTGTGTACGTGATACATCATAGCCAAGCTTATCAAATTCAGCTTCAACTTCAGATACAGTAATTGCACTCTCAGAACTTACAGTAATCTTAGTTCCAGAAGAAAAATCAATCCCAAGATTCAAAGCACCATTCCCTGCAAAACCATTGAAAACCATTAAACCAATCGAAAGTACAAATACCCCTAATGAAGCTGCCATTGCATAACGAGAAACTTTAATGAAATCAAATCTTTTAAATGGTCCTTCATAGAATGGTTCCTGGTTTTTGTTAAAGTCAGGAATATATTTTTCTTTGACACCAAACCAAGTTTTATGGTTGTCCAGCTTCCCGGATTTTACCAGCTGATTGATCAGGAATCGACTAACATACACATTAAAGACAAGTGTACATACAACTGTTACCATCAACATAGTCGCAAATCCTTTTACTGTTCCTGTGCCAAAGAAAAACATAATCAAGGCTGCAAGAAGTGTAGTAAACTGAGCATCAAAAATTGTCCAGAATGAATCACTCTGTCCTTCCAGAACAGCTTTCTGTACTGGATGACCTTGATAAAGTTCTTCTTTAATTCTTTCATAGGTAATGACATTCGCATCCACTGTCATACCAACCCCAAGAACTAATGCTGCAATACCTGGCAATGTAAAGACACCGCCCATTGCACCATAAATCGCAAAAACCGCAAAGATGTACAGTGCCAGCATGATGGTAGAAATAACTCCTGGAAGACGATACATAGAAATCATAAATGCAGCTACCAAAGCAACACCTATAGCCCCTGCACGAGCTGTCAGTTCAAATGCACCTTCTCCATAATCTGCAGAAACGACATTGGAATAGATTTCTGTCATTTTTACCGGCAGACTTCCAGAGTTGATCAAGTCCGCCAGTTCACGTGCTTCACTCTCCGTAAAGCTGCCCTTGATAACACAGTCTCCATCAATGCGTCCGCCAACACTCGCTGCAGAAATGTACTTTGTTTCAAGACCATTACGAGCATTTAACGCCTCTTCTGCATAGCTGTCCCCTTCTTCATAATCTAGCCAGATGACCATGATATTGTTGGCATTGTGCGAAACTTTTTCAGTCATATCCCCAAACTTCTCTGGGTCTGCAATCTTTAAAGAAACCACAGGAACACCATTTTCAAAAGCCAGTGAAGCACCACCCTCTTTGATGATGGACGCATCAGACAATTCATTGTCATAAGCATCTCTAAATGTCAGATTTGCGGTTGAGCTAATGACTCGACGTGCCTGTTCAATATCCTTGATTCCTGCCAGCTGAACACGAATTCGATTTTCGCCTTCAATCATAATCTGCGGTTCACTCACACCTAAAACGTTGATACGCTTCGACACACTTTGTGCAACAATGCTCATATCCGCAAGCGTTTCACTTTCCTTTAAAGCAGAGACTTCATACACAATTTCAAATCCACCCTGAAGGTCAAGTCCCAATGCTACATTGTTCGCAACATCTTTTGTAAATGTTCCAATCAGAATCACAATCGCAACAACAGTTGCCACAAACACTATAAAGTGCTTCTGTAAGTTGTTTTTTTGTTTACTCATGCTGAACCCCTTTCATCCACAGATCGTTGTACTCAGACAAATCACTGCGATATCCATCAATGATGGCCTGTTTTGACATAAACTGAATCACTGTATCTGCAGACAACGACAAAATATCATTGACTGCTTCATGAAGCGATGTTGGTACATTACGCTTCCACTTCCAGTCTACCAGAACATCCACTAGATTATCGTACGTCAAATTAGGATACTGCATACGCTGCAGCTGATTCAGTTTTAATACAATAGTTAATTGAATCTGACGATTTGAAATATCAAATTCCTGCATGCGCGCTTCACCCCCATTTTAAAATCATACTTTTTTATTATAATGCATACTTTATAAAAATGGGAGTGGAAATATGAAAAAAAAAGTACTTAAAACTACATTTCTTTTACTGATGATATCTGGCACTGCCAAACTCTTCTCTTTTTTTATCCGTATTTTAATTGCCCGCATTCTGAGTGAAGAAGCCATTCATTATTATTCACTCTCCATGCCTGTTTTGATGTTTCTGATTACACTGTCAAATTTTGGTATTCCCAACGCACTTACAAAACTTGTAGCTTCAAAAAAAGATGCCAAATCCAGCATCTTTGCGTCCATCATATTATCCATTGTAAACAATCTATTGCTTTGTGGCATCTGCATGTTAGCCATACCACTGTATGCACGTATTGTCATGAAACAAAATGTACTGATTCCAGTATTGTACGCCTGTGTCCCTATGCTTCCTGTGGTGATGGCTACTGGTCTATTAAAGGGATATTTCACTGGCAAACAAAAGATGGTTCTTGCATCCTCATCACAGATTACAGAAGAGATATTCCGTATTTTATTCCTTCTTTGGTTCTATCCCTCATTTTCAAACAATGCGGTATCTATGGCCAGTTTTGCGATTTTTTCTCAAACCATTGGTGAAATTGGAAGCTGCTTGCATTTAAGTATCGCCTTAATTTTTCAACATAAATCTCAAATCCGTTCTTTTTTCACACTTCAACTAAATCCTCATGCAGTCCAAGAACTATTATCTCTTTCTGTTCCCATGACAGCCGCTCGATTAATTGGCTCTTTAACATCTTTTCTTGAACCTGTTATCTTAGTACATTTTGCTTCAAAAGCCATGCAAAACAACTACATCAGCCTATATAGCCAATTAAACACGTACATTTTACCTTTGATTACTTTGCCAGGTTTTTTCTCCGTAGTAATTTCAAGCTGGGTCCTTCCTGCTTTTTCAGAGGCCTATGAACATCACTTGTCACGTGCTAAGCATATCTTTTTTCTAAGTACTGGATTTTGTCTATTTCTAGGAATCTCTAGTTCAATTCTATTGTTTCAATTCAGCACAGAAATCTGTGAACTTCTTTATCATAAAACTGACATGTCTTCTTTATTAAGACTACTGTCCCTGCCTTTTTCTCTTTATGCAGCTCAGCCCGTACTTTCCTGTATTCTTCATGGCGCTTCCAAAAGCTTTCGTGCTATGGCAGATACTACATTCGGATGTATTTTGCGTTTAATATCACTCATCCTGTTTTGCAGAAATAATATTTCCTATGGAGCTGCATATGCCTTGATCATTAGTTCATTGTCAACGACTCTTCTTCATTTTCATGGATGTTTTCGTTTGTTTATCCATCGTCCAAAGACCATCACTCGTCCATAGTCCAATAAAAATCTCTTCTGGTTTTTTCTTTTGCTTCTGACACTGCTGAAGAAGCCATTTTTCAGAATGAGAAATCGCACAAAGGTGCTGGTATTGAATCTTACCATCTGAAATCAATGGAAAAGGATAATTCAAACAACATTCTCCCTTCTTCAATACAGTCAGTGTTCCACTGTTTTCTAACAGCGCAAATTCCACTTCATCTATTGTTGAACATCCTGCAGTTCTTAACTGATACATTAAATCATCAATAGTATAACGCTGCTGAAGCATTACTTTTTGATTTAGTTTTCCTTTTTCAATCATGATGGCGGGTCTTCCTTCAAAAAAATCACGGATTTTCTTCGATTTGATACAAATCAAAGAAACAGAATACTGAAGCAGTACAAGCACAACGATTGCGATGATGGCTTTGTAGGGAGGTTCCGTTAAATCGGAAATACTTAATGCCAATAATTCTGACATCACAAAATAAACTACGATATCCAAAACAGAAAGCTCACCTACTTCACGTTTCCCCATAATTCGTAATGCCACAATAATAATCACATAAAACAATATACAGCGAACAATCAGACTAACAACTTCTTCCATCATTGTCATATCTTTCTATGAGCTGAATACACTGTGCTTGAGGTGATATGTATGAAATATAACATCAAGTCAGTGTTTCCATTTGCTCTTACATTGTGTTTCTATTTTTTAGTCTGCATCCTTTTTTCAGTACTATACACTTTAGACTGGGTAAGTACTTCTGTCTTTCAGATGCTTTGTTTTTTAGCTTCTTGTTTTCTTTACGGTATATTTGGATGGATGTTTGTACATTTCATAAAAAAAAGGCAATTTGTCATTGCCCTTTGTTGTTCATTCATCTTATTAATACTAAAATTTATTTTTAAAGATTCTGCCAGCGATCTTATCAGTTACAGCATTCGCCTGTTGATGTTTCTTTCAACTGTTATATTTTTTCAGACTAAAAACAATTCTTAAAGATAGGAACGAACCAGTTGTTTAAACAAATCACCGCGTTCTTCAAAGTTTTTAAACTGATCCCAGCTTGCACAAACCGGTGAAAACAGCACAATATCATTCTTCTGTGCCTTAGATACTGCAATTTCCACAGCATCATTTAATGTGTCGCAAACAATTGCAGAAGGCATCAGACGCTTTAACTGGAGCTTGGTTTCTCCATAGACAATCATCAGTGAAATACGATCAAGATAAGGTCTTAATTCTTCAAACCCAGTCTTTTTATCATATCCTCCCGCAATCAATATTACAGGCTGACCAAAAGCTTTTAACGCAGTAATCGTTGCATCTGTGTTCGTTCCTTTTGAATCGTTATAGTAGCGAACCGTATCAATTGTTTCAACATATTCAATGCGATGTTCAACACCTTTAAACTCTGTAATACCCATTTTGATATCTTCTAGCGAAACTCCCATGCGATATGCCATACACGCAGCTACCATGCAGTTTTGAAGATTGTGCTTTCCTGGCAAGTGACAATCACTAACTTCAAACAGTTCAACATCCCAAAGCATGACTTTTCCATCTTTTATACAAAGATCTGCATCTTTCTGCAGTGAAAAATCCACCACTTTACATGGAACATTCTGTGCATGCTTCATGACTTCTTCATCATCAATATTTCTTAAGAACCAGTCCTTTTCATCTTGATTCTTATAAACCAGCATCTTCGCTTGATAATATTTCTCTAGTTCTTTGAAATAATCCAAATGATCTGGACTCAAATTCATGCATACTGAAACAACAGGTTTAAATCTAGGACACGCTACCAGCTGAAAAGCTGCGATTTCCATAGCGATGTCCTTTTCTTCTGTCTCATCTTCATATACCAGATCACAAAGCGGACGTCCAATGTTTCCAGCAGTTTCTGCATTCGCTCTTTTACGCTTTAATAGCTCGCCTAACAAAGTTGTAGTTGTTGTTTTTCCATTGGTCCCTGTAACAGCACCTACTGTCAAATTCTTGCCAAACCACAAAGCCACTTCAATCTCATTATAGATAGGTACCTGTTTGTCCACAAAATATTTCACAAATGGAACATGATATGGAATCCCTGGATTTTTCACAATAAAATCATACTCAAAATCTTTTAGAAAATCTGGATGACCACCATCATAAACCTGAATCCCTAAGCCTTCCAGTTCATACAGTTCTTTTACAGGCTTCATATCCGTTAAAATGACATCATACCCTTTTTTATTTAAAAGCTTACTGACGCTGATGCCACTCAATGCAGCACCAATTACCAACACTTTTTTCATCTTACAGCACTCCCATCACAAATCCAAGTACAGCACACAATAAAGAAAGCATCCAGAACATCAGAACCACTTTAGGTTCTTTCATACCTGAAATCACAAAACTGTAATGAATTGGTGTGTACTTGAACACACGACGTTTAAACACACGTACTGCTACCTGCTGAATGACAACACACACTGTTTCCCACAAAAAAACACCGCCAATAACCAATAAGCTCAATTCCATCTTCAAAATCATTGCTACAGCAGCCAAAAGACCGCCCAGAGCTAGCGAACCTGCATCCCCCATAAAGATCTTTGCAGGATGCACATTGTACTTCAAATAGCCTAAAAGAGCCCCCATCACCGCTAAAAGAAATGCTGCAATAATTGTCTGATTCTGCTGAAGCGCAAACAAGACATATGGACTAATTGCCAGAAAACTGCATCCTGCCGCAAGTCCATCCATACCATCTGTCAGATTCACTGCATTGGATTCTCCAGTAAACATAATAAACGCAAAGACAACATAGAATGCCCCCAAAGGCAAGACTGCATTCACAAACGGAATCACAACATCCGTAGATACAAAATCTTTATAAATCCAATAAAATACAACCGCAACAAGAAGCTGCATCAAAAACTTTGCCCAAGGCTTTAGTCCTTCATTATCTTTTTTTACTACGATAATAAAATCATCAATAAACCCAATCATGCCATACGCCAGATAAGCTCCCATCACCATTAATGCCTGTAGATTAGTAAACACTGATGGAAACAAAATTACCGTTACAACCAGCGGAACCACTACAAATAAAGTACCACCCATTGTCGGTGTTTTGGCTTTTGCCTTATATTCATCCAATGAATATTCACTTACAGTCTGATTGTAGCTGATTTTATGTAGAAAAGCGATGAGTTTAGGCATCAGCACCCAAACTAAGCCAAGACTCAGCGCAAAACTTAATACTAACATAGGAAAATATTCCCCCATATTTTTTCCTCCTTTATCCATCGGCTAACGACCTCTTTATCGCTTGCCGCTATCATTTTTCCACCTGAAAACAAAGATGATTCCTCCCCTTTTCCAAGCAGTATTATTATATCATTCTTTGTACAGGTTTCCAGTGCAAATTGGATAGCTTTCATACGGTCAGGTTCTATGTGTACTTCTTTTGTACATCCCTGAACAATCTGATTAATGATTCGATTTGGATCTTCATCTCTTGGATTATCACTGGTTACAATCACTATATCTGCATATTGACAAACGATTTTACCCATCTTTGGACGCTTGGAAACATCCCTTTGTCCACCACAGCCAAATACACAAATCACTCTTTGATCAGTATTTCGTCTTACAAAACTCAAGAGTGTTTCTGCAGCCTTTTCAGTGTGGGCATAATCAACCATAATCAGTGGACAATCATGAATGACTTCAAATCGACCAGGGCAACCTTTTACCTGTGAAGCCCACAAGTACACATCCATCATCTTTAAATCAAGCACAAATGCACAACTCAAAACTGCTGCCAAATTCAGCACATTTGCCTTTGACAACAAATTTGTAACTAAAGGCACCTGATGAAAAGAAAACGATGTGCTTTCTAACGTTTCTTGGCAATCTGACACTTGAAAATTTGACGATGAAAAGCCATAAGTCAAACTATAGGCATCAATACTGCTCCTCCACTTCATCTGAATCGGATCATCAGCATTCAAAATCAATACACCATCAGGCTTCGTCAATGACAAAATCTTTTGTTTCACCCCATGATAATTTTCAATCGTATGATGAGTATCTAAATGATCTGATGCAATCACTGTACCTATCATCACATCATAGTAAAGTCCATCGATACGATGAGATACATACGCCTCAGAACTCACTTCCATCATAAATACACTTATCCCTGATTCAATACATCTTTTCATTAATGGAATCAAAAATGAAGCATCTGGCGTCGTATTGCTGGTCATGATAACTTCATCCTCTATCAGCACCTTACCACTCATCACTGCACAAGTTTTTATTCCTTGATTTTTTAAACAGTCCTTCAGTAAATGAATCACTGTGCTTTTTCCACATGTACCCGTTACTCCAATCAGTTTCAATTGACGATATGGAAATCCATAGAAAATCTGAAGCAGTTCCGTCAATACCAAAGCAGCATCCTCTACCCAAATACAGCCTTCAATCTGTTTTTCAGTAAGTACAATTGCCCCTGAATCTAACGCCATCTGAATATATTTCATCTCAAAGCGCTTAGAAACATCGACATAAATCGATGAATTATCTGCATCTTGACCATAGCGAACAATCTTAGTGATTGTCTGACTCTTCTTTGTTTCAATTCCTGCTTTTCTTAATAGTTCAACGCTATTCATCCGCCAAATACAGCCACACTGTACTGTATTCATTCACCACCGTTTTTGCGCTTGGAACCTGTTCAATCACAACATCACCCTCTCCATAAAATTCAAGATTCAGATTTGTACTTTTGCACTGTTTCCTTGTTTTCCCTAGATAATTGTCAACTTCAACCATGACAGGATCATTCCATAACTGAACTCTTTTGAGCATATCTTCAGATTTCTCTACACCAAGATAAGGTAAAATATCTTCCAATGCATTCTTCACTAAAGGAGCTACAACTGTCCCACCATACTGAACATTGTTTTTAGGGGCATCTAAAGCCATATAAATAACAATCTTAGGATCATCAATAGGTGCTGCAGCCAAATACGATAAAATATATTCTCCAACCAGATATCGTCCATCCACTGCCTTTTGTGCAGTTCCTGTTTTACCTCCTGTTTTATAGCCATAAACATAGCCGCTCTTTGCCCCACCATAGGCAACAACTGTTTCTAAGGCTGCTCTCATCTTTAAGCTTGTTTCTTCAGAAAGTACACGTCTTAATTCATTTGGTTCAACTTCAAACAAGACATCTTTTGTCAAAGGATGAATCATTGCTTTTGTGATATAAGGCTGAACATAGATTCCCCCATTTATCTGTGCACTAAAAGCCATCACCAGCTGCAATGCTGTAACACTAATCCCCTGGCCAAATCCTGTAGTAGACATTTCTAGCAAGTCAAACTGATCTTCTGAAAACAAGATACCCGAAGATTCTCCAGGTAAATCAACACCTGTCTTTGAACCAAAATTAAACTCGGACAAATAATGAAGCATTTTCTCTTTTCCTAAGTCCTGAGCAATATGCACAAAACATGGATTTGAAGAATTCTGAAGACACTGTACATAAGTTTGAAGTCCATGTCCCCCTGCTTTCCAGCTTTTTAGACGTGCTCCTTCGACAATTTCATATCCCTTGTCATAGTACGTATCACGAAACTGATCAAACAGTTCTTCCTGTAAAGCTGCTGAATAAGTGACCGTTTTAAATGTTGAACCTGGTTCATAGCTTTTCCATACCGGAAGATTTCGATTGATAATTTCCTGTGATGCATCCTGATAATGATTCGGATCAAAATCAGGCTTGGAAACCATTGCAAGTATTTCACCAGTATTCGGATTCACAGCAAGCGCCCATGCTGAATCACAGTCATACATCGCCATTGCATTGTTGCATTCCCGTTCAAGAACATCCTGAATGTTTGTATCAATTGTCAGCATAATATCAATTCCTTGACCAGGGGCAACGTACTGTTCTTCATAGATTGTCAATGGATGTCCTTTGGCATCAAAAGGGATTTTCATACTTCCACTATTTGCCTTTAATATTTCATCATACTGAAGTTCTAATCCTGCTAGCCCCTGATTATCACTCCCTGTAAAACCAAGCACCTGTGCAAGATAATTGCCATTTGGATAATAGCGTTTTGAATCCTGTACAAGATAAATACCCTGCAGCTGTGCTTCTTCAATCCTAGCTGCCTGATCATTAGTAATCAGTTTCCCTTCAGGGATAATCTTTGATGACGATGCCAGACGAGTCAGCTGTGTACGTAAACTATCCTCATCTTTATCTAGAATCTCTGATAAAACCTTAATAGTAAGCTCTAGATTTTCAATCTGAGCAGGAACTGCGACAACACTAGTACTCGGTATATCCCCAGCCAAAATATTCCCATGACAATCTAAAATAGAGCCTCGTAAACCCGCAACTACAAAGTCTCTTTGCCATAGGTCTTCTGCTTTTTCAGTATAAAAATCACGATGAATCAGCTGCAAATCTGCAAGTTTCAACAAAATACATCCAAATATCAAAATACTGCAAATCATCAGTAATCGTATTCGTTTCTTTTGTTTCATTTTCAGCACAACGCAACACCTCATCAAATCATATGAAAAAAAGTCTGCATTATGCAGACTTTCTTATTCAAGTTTGACAGATAATTCTGCCTGATCATTAATCACGGTTCCAGCAGGAATATTTTGTGATACAACCACTCCATAGCCATCCATCGTGATTCCAAGACGTACGGTCTTGTTTGCCAGTGTCCAGAATGCCGTAACATCACTTCGGCTCCAACCCGTCATGTCAGGCATCGTCAACTGATTCTGATCTGTCAATATAAAGACACGATCACCAGTAATTACAGACTTGCCACCCTCAGGCATCTGGAAAATAACTTCATTGCCTTCTCCAAACACCAGTGCATCAAGTCCCAAATCTTCACACTTATTCAGTGCATAGCTCACTGAATGATTCACAAGTTCAGGCATGATTTCATCTTTCACTTCAACCTGCACTTTGTTTCCATCTGTTTCAACATTCAATGAGTCTGTCAAATTGTACAGCTGTGCAACTTTACGAATCACTGTTTTAATTGGTTCAGTTTTATAATGTGCATTTTTATCATAACCAGCTTCAAATGCATAGTAAATCATATACTTTGGATCATCTGCAGGAAGTGCCAGCATGATAGATGCGATTGTTTTCGAGTTAGAATAAGAACCTCCAGATGCAATCTGAGCAGTCCCAGTCTTTCCAATCAATTCTGTTTCATCAATGCGATAATGCTTCCCTGTACCATCTTCATCATTGATAACTCGATACAAAACAGACTGAAGATATTCCGCTGTTTCTTCAGAAATAGGAGTTCCTGTAATCTCAGTTTCTGCCTTATAAAGCACTTCAGAAGGATTATAGGAAGAGCGTACTTCATCAATGAAATATGGCTTCACCATCTTACCATCCCCAAAGATGGCAGAATAAGCCTGCATCATCTGAAGCATCGTGACAGTTGAACCCTGACCATATGTCAAAGCCAGTTTTTCTGAAGGATAATTATAAGTAAATTTTCCCTCAACCTCTGCAATTCCATCAGTATCTACAGTTTCAAAAAAACCAAACTTTTCTAAATATTCTTTATACACAGATGGAGAAATCAGTTCAGATAAAACAGATGCAGTTACTGTATTGGCAGAATAAATCAGACCATGGTCATAATCAATCATTCCCCAGTGTTTGTTTGTCCCAGCATTGGTAATACGTCCAAGCTGTCCCGGAGATCCGCATGGCAAACGATACGGAACACCATTTTTTGCTCCGTAACAGTAATCTGTAGAATCTACAAGTCCAGTATAATCATATGCCCCTGAATCAATCGCGGCCGCATATGTAAAGACTTTCATTGTCGATCCTGGTTCATAGCCATACTGAGAACCATAGTTGTTGTAGTCTTCAATAACACGTTCATTCAAGTCAAACCCTGGATACTGACCCCATGCCAGAATTTTTCCTGTATCAATTTCCATGATGCTTCCCCAAATACGGTCTGCATCAAACAGTTCATCACTCATTACAAAGGCAGATTCCAATGTTTCCTGCAGTGACTGATCCAGTGTTAAAATCACATCATTGCCATTCACGGCTTCAACAACTTCAGATTTCATCCCAGGAAGAATATAGCCGTTTTTATCTGCCTGATATGTCTTTGTACCATTAACACCCGTTAATTCATCATTCAGTGTCAGTTCAACACCCATTTTCCCTGTCAGAAGATTCTGTTCATTGTTGGAAGTTGCATAACCAATCAAATAAGACGCAAATGTCCCCAGTGGATACTGACGACTTACAGTTGATACAAATTCAACCCCATTGAGGTCAAAACCATCAATATAATCCTTTATTTCTTTTGTCAGATTGCGTCCTTTTGAACCAAGCTCTGTCTGATATTTGCCTTCCTGCTGCTTTGTAGACAATGTCTGATACACTTCTACTGCATCCATACCTAAAGCCTCTGCCAGAACCTGTGATGTTGTCACTAAATCATCAACGTAAGCAGGACGATTGCCAATCCCTTTTCTTCCTTTATCCAGATAACAAACAATGTTATATGACTGTACATCCTGTGCAATTACCGAACCATTACGATCATAAATGGTTCCTCTTCGCGCCTGAAGTGTGACTGTACGTGAACTAGCTGCAGATGCATAAGCACCTAAGTCCGTTCCTGACCACAAATGATATTGACCCAATGTAACGAGAAAAACGTTGGCAGCTACCACTACAGCTACCGCCAACGTTAATAAGTACAGCAGATTAATTGTAAATGTCTGTTTCTTTTTCAACTTACTCACCGCCGCCTGCGATTGTGACAACGTTCACTGAGTTCATTGAAAGACCTTCTTCAGTCGCCATGGTGAAGATACGGTCCTTTGTACTCAAATTCTGAATTGCAACCTGTGCTGCTTCATTTTCAGTTTCAAGTGCTGCAATCTGGCTTTCAATCTTCTGTACCTGCATGCTCAAAGAATTATTGTAAGAGCGCAGAAACAATGAAGATGCCAGTGACAAACCACACGCAAAGACAAATAAAACAATCGCAACTCGTTCAATTCTCAGTACTCTTTTCTTACGAATAATCTTTGCCATAGCTAAACCCTCTCTTTACTTTCTTAAAATCCCTCTTAATTTCGCTGAATGCGAACGATTGTTTTCTGTATTTTCTACATCTGACGGAAGAATCGGCTTCTTATTAAGCAGCTGATAATCTGCTTCTTTGATTTGATCCGGCATCAGTGGAATACGCTTATCTACTTTTTCTACACTGGAACGCTCCACAAACATCTCTTTAACGATACGATCTTCCAGTGAATGAAATGTGATGACTGCAGCTCTGCCGCCCTTTTTCAGCATTGACAGACCATCACTCAATCCAATTTCTAGTGAACTCAGTTCCTGATTAACCTCAATCCTTACAGATTGAAACACTTTTTTCGCAGGATGTCCCTTCTTTGCCTTGACCTTCATTGGAAGCGCTTCTTTAATCACATCAACCAAATCAAAGGTTGTTTCAATTGGTCTTTCCTGACGCTTTTCAACGATTTTCTTTGCGATTGGTGCCGCAAAGGCTTCTTCTCCATACTTTCTAAAGATGTACTGAAGATCTTTTTGATCATATTCATTAATCACTTCATAAGCACTTAAGTCCTGACTTTGATCCATTCTCATATCTAGTCTTGCATCAAAGCGATAGGAGAACCCTCTTTCAGGATTATCAAACTGAGGTGAACTAACACCTAAATCAAGAATCAGTCCATCAATTTCATAGATACCTAATTCATTCAGCTTTTCTTTCATTGAAGAAAAATCAGAGTGAATCAGCGTTACTTTTTCTTTCCATGGCTCCAGACGCTTAGATGATTCATCAATCGCTGTCTGGTCCTTATCAAAGCTGTACAGATGACCTGTCGTCAGCTTTTTCGCAATTTCACTGCTGTGACCTCCTCTGCCCAATGTACCATCCACATAGATACCATCAGGTTTGATTTCCAGCAGTTCAATTGATTCATTCAACAAGACACTGTAATGTTCCATAATTTACCCCGCTGAGTGGATTCTTTCTGCCAAATCATCCAGGCTGTCCACAGTTTCATTGTGAGCTTCCCACTTTGCAGCATCCCATAATTCGATGTACTTGTTGGCTCCCACGAAAACACATTCTTTTTTCAGTCCTGCCAGTGCAATGAGCTTGCTTGAAATCAGGATACGTCCCTGATTGTCCACTGTCACTTCACTTGCCAGACGGAACATCTGTCTTACATATTCACGCGCATCTCTTGAATTCTCTGACAACGCTTCCAGTTTTTCGCTTTTCTTTAGCCACTCTTTTGTTGGATAGATGCAGATGCAGCCATCCAGACCACGGTTGATCCAAAACGTTTCACCCAGTTCATAGCGGAATTTCGCAGGAACAATGATACGGCCTTTAGCGTCAATGTTGTGTACATATTCATCGCTAAACATCATCATCCCCCACTTTCTGTACTAATATCGCCACTTTCCGCCACTTGCTACCACTATTTTATCACTAATCCCCCTTCAACAAAAGAGTTTTTTTAAGAAATATTAGAGATTTTTCTTGGAAAAAACTTGAAAAAATGCTTCTTTCATCAAATCTGGAAACAATGCCCAAAAATACGAAAAAAAAGAAGGACTTTCGTCCTTCTTCAGCATTTAAAGATAAGATATTTCATCATTTGTACCTATCCAGATATTAAAATCCTGTTTTAGAAATTCTTCACTTTCCTTTTGAAATTCTCCTGAGTATTCACTGACTCTTAGAGTACTTGTCAGCTGTGGATTTATCCATCTCTTTTTCGCATCGACAACTCTCCACAAACCTCTTTCTGGCTTATTTACAGCCCTTTTTACATCTTTTAAGGATTTGAACTGCTTCCACATCAATGCAGTTCTATCATCGCTTAAAAGCCTTGAAATCACAATTTCTTCATCTTGATACAAATCTTCTTCTTTCAGCACATTCATAGATACAGCTTTTTCTAAAATATCCGACAAAACCTGCATTGAGAAGCGATCTGCATCTGCCACATAAATACGAGCCATTTTCATCGCTGACAACGCAAACTTACAGGCAATCTCTTCATGCTGAAAACTCAATTCAATTTCATGATTCTTATTGTAAGCCACCACCAGATCATCATAGAAGACCTTCAGCTGCTCCAATGTACAATATTGATAATTGTAAAGATTACTTAATGTATATTCTAATCTGTCACTTGAAAGCTTTGGTGTATCATTGTCAGCAATCGGATACACATGATAATCACAAATATCACTTAGCTGTATTTCATACTTTTCTAAAAGCTTCATCAGTTCATCAGAATCCTGCATCATCTGCACTGTCTTTTCTTCTGTAGATTCCTGAGTTAAATGATCATGATGTAAAAAATCAATCACATGCGAAAAAGAAGGCGTTGAAACATCATGAAACAGTCCAGACAATGTCTGCTTCATATCTTTAGTAAAATGCCAGATGATCAAAGCACAGCCCACTGAATGCGTATAACGACTGTACTCCAATAAATTTTGAAACTGAGGAAATGATGTATATTCACATCCACAGTTCATTCCAACTTTCTGTATTCTTTTCATGATTTCCAACTCCATGAATTCTTTCAAAAACTCAGGAATTTCATCATGATAAATCTTCCAAATTCTCTTCATAAAATAAAAACAGCTTTTCAGCTGTTTTCTTATTTTGCCTGACAAGATGGGCAAACGTGATGTGGCAGCTTGTATTCGCCGCAGCTAGGACACTTAACCAGAGTTGGAGCCTGGAGTTTGAAATGTGTTCTACGTTTTGCTTTTCTTGTTTTAGAGTTTCTTCTCTGTTGTACAGCCATGTCAGCACCTCCTATTGATCTTCAAACTTGAATTCTTTTAGCTTTGCTAAGCGGGGATCAATCTCATTCCCTTTTCTTCTCTGATACTCTGCTTCACTTAGGATTTCCCATCCATCCCCTGAAGGATAAACAGCGCCTTCCTTCACCACTTTAAGCGGTACTTCAGCGAGAATCAGCTGAAAGATGACCGGATTCAGATCGATCCAGTCTTTCCTGCAGATATGAATTTCTTCATCTTCTACAGGATGAAACGAAAAGATTTCTGTTGCGTCCAGATCAAACGGAACAACTACATCTTCAAGTGTGATTGCACAAGGCAGAACCATTTCCCCGCTGACTTCAAGATCAACCGTCAGTCTTTCTTCAGTCACATCGTAATATCCTCTGCCACTTACTGCAACATTGTACAGATTTCTCAGACGATCAAGATGTTCAAACGATTCAGGAGCGAACTCAAGATTCTCCTCAAAGTCAAATCCCTTTTCACTTGTTTGAATCAGCTGTGTTTTCGTCCATTTCACGCGCACTCCACCCTATTTCGTTAACGACAATATTATAGAGAATAGTTGTGATAAAGTCAATGAATTTCTCACATTCTCTTTGATTTTAAAGCACATTTTCTATCCATGATGAAATATCATTCATGACTTTCGGTGCAATCTTTTCATTCAATATTTCATGACGTGCATTTTCATAGACAATCTGATCAATCTTTTCATATCCTGCCTTGTGAAGTGTTCCTATCGAATCAGCCAGTCCTGCTTCACCACCAGTACATGGATCATCCTTACCCGAAACAAACAGAACAGGAAGTTCTTTATTCTTAGATTTCCAATCTGACAAACGATGCATATCAATCATCAGAAACATCAAATCTTCATAACCACGATTCGTAAATGTAAATCCACACAGTTCATCCTGCATATAACGCTGTACATTTGCCTTATCATAGCTCAGCCAGTCCAGTTCAGTTTCAGGATTTTCAACCGCTTTGATAAAACCGCCCTCAGCCATATTATGCAACAAAGCACTGCGTCTTTTTTCATTTCCAAAAGAACACATGACATAAGCCACTAAACGGCCTGCATAAGCTGCAGGTGTAAAGTTTGGTGCGCCAGAAAGAATCAGTGCATCAATCTTATCATCATGACGCTTTGCGTAGCAGCGTGCAACCATCGACCCCATCGAATGTCCAAACAAAATCACAGGAACATTGCATTTCTTTTTCAGCTGATTAATGATTTCATCCAAGTCCTTGACAAAATTCAGCCAGCCATCAAAATGACCAAAATATCCCAAATCTGATTTGTCTTCAACACTTTCACCATGACCTCTTTGATCATATGTCAATACGCCAATCCCCTGCTTAGCCATTGTTTGTGCAAATTTGTCATAGCGTTTTCTGTGCTCCGCCATGCCATGCACTACCACCATTACTGCCTTCAGTTCAGTTTCTGGTTTAAAAAAAGAAGTTGCTAAAGTTTTCATATCTATTACCTCATCTGAATCATAACACATTTTGTGCATCAAATCTCACTTTATGTTAGAATAATACACGGTGATACTATGAAAGCTGCAGGAATTATCGTTGAATACAACCCATTTCACAATGGGCATAAATATCATATTGAAAAAACAAGAGAAATCACACAGTGTGATGTTTTAGTTGCTGTCATGAGCGGACATTTTGTTCAAAGAGGTGAACCTGCCCTTGTGGACAAATGGCAGCGTACTGAAGCAGCCTTAAAAAATGGTGTAGACTTAGTGATTGAACTTCCCTATTTGTGGTGTACACAATCTGCTCAGCAGTTCGCTGATGGTGCAGTGACTTTACTTAACTTAGCTCAGGTAGAAACTCTTGTCTTTGGCAGTGAATCCAACAATCTTGAAGAACTTCAGGAAATTGCAGATTTATCGACGAAAGCAGATTATCTCAAAGAAATACTGGCAACTGGTGCTGGTTTCCCTAAAGCTTATGGATTATGGACACAATCTATGGAGCCTAATGATATCCTGGCTGTAGCTTATCTGAAAGCTCTCAAAAACACCAATATCAAGCCAATGACCATTCAGCGCACAACTCATTATCATGATGATGAGCTTTCAAATATCTGTTCAGCAACCGCCATTCGCAAAGCTGCACTAAATCAACAAGACATATCCAATTCAACACCAATGGCTCTTCATGAACCATTTGTTACATTAAAACAGTTTTACCCTTATTTGCGCATGCTTTTACAAAGCTTAAGCAGTGAGTATCTAAATTCACTCTTTCTTTTTAGTGAAGGCATTGAAAATCATTTAAGAGAAAACGCTGCCCAATGTGATACCTTTGAAGAATTCATGAGCAACTCCATCACAAAACGTTATACACGCGCTCGTATCCAAAGAACACTATGTCAGCTCATCAATCAAGTCACAAAAAAAGAGGTCAAAGATCTTTCACCTCTTACTTCAATTCGTGTTCTTGGATTCAATTCTACTGGTCAGAAATGGCTGAAGCATTTAAGAGAACAGGAAGTGGATGTCGCTTCATGCTTTGCTCAGATGCCTGCTTCATTAAGAAAAATGGAATACAAGGCGACTACTATGTACACTTCATTTATGAGCACTGAACAAAAAAATGCTCTTTTAAAAAGAGAAATTGCTCATCCAATCGTTATAAAATAGATTCTAAATCATGTTTAATCTTAGAAGTTGATATTCCTTCGGTACGCGAAAGATAGATCACTTCACATATATCAGACAATTCATCAAATTGACCTTTCCAGTCATCCCCCATCACCAATACATCGACATGGTATTCAAGAATATCATGTCTTTTTTGTATCCAGCTTTCTTCCGGTATCACTAAATCTACTGTACGAAGTGCCTCCAGCATCACTTTACGTTCATCATAATTATGATAAGCTTTCTTGCCTTTGATTTGATTGAACTCATCGGTACTCAAAGCTACAATGAGATAATCCCCAA
This sequence comes from Erysipelotrichaceae bacterium, assembly GCA_017473335.1. Classification (GTDB taxonomy): domain Bacteria; phylum Bacillota_I; class Bacilli_A; order Erysipelotrichales; family Erysipelotrichaceae; genus RGIG1896. The sequence continues at coordinate 24,052 of JAFULN010000003.1, read as the reverse complement.
GTGCCTTAGCCCTTTTTAACAGTTCTACATGACCCCAGTGAAGCAAATCAAAAGTACCATAAGTAATGACACGTTTCACAAAAATCCCTCCACAAGTCACAGTATAGCCCCAATATCTAAAGATTATTCTCAACAAAATATTAATATTCTCTAAAGAAAAACACTGATTGCTCAGTGTTTTATTCCATCCAAAGGAAATGCATAAAATCAAAAACCAGCTTTTCCCAGTCTGCTTCACAGTGTCCTCCGCCAATCTGCGAAACCAGCTTCACTGCAGCACCATCCTCAGACAATTTCGATCCAATTTCAGCATTGTTATAATAAGTGATAGTATGACGATCTTCAATCCAGATATTGTGATTGTTCCAAGCTTCTTTAGTACCCCAGGAAAGATACACACGTGTATCAGGATCAACCGGTTTTTCATTAAGTTCACTCATAATGCTGTTCATGCAGATACCCACAGAGCTTGAAATACATGCCCCCTTTGAAATCCATTGATTGTAATGCGTCACACCATAAAGAGCCATCAAACCGCCCATTGAACTTCCACCAATCGCAGTACACTCTCTAAATGGATAAGTACGATATTCAGCATCAATCATGGGCTTGATTTCTTCGATGATCCATTTCAGCGTTTCTTCACCTTTTGGATTATACTGCTTAAATTTTCCAAACTCTGCTGGATAAGGCAGATATTCACTCAGTCTTTCACCATCACCATGACCATATTCTATTCCAACAACAATCATTTTCTTGGACCACTGATCCATAAATAATTTTAAACCCCAGCTCTTTCCATAGGTCGCATCTTCATCATAAAACAAGTTATGTCCATCAAAAAAGTACATCACAGGATATCTTTCATCAGATTCATCATAATCATCTGGAAGATAAATATGAAGCGGTCTTAATTTCTTTTCAGCAGTGTAATAAAAATCTCTCTTAATAATCATAACTACCTCTTATCTGCGATGAACTCTTAGCCAGTAAACAAGCTCATCCCCTATTTCAAATCCTAGTTTTCGATGAAGTGCAAGTGATGCAGCATTGTCTGTTTCAATTTGTGCACTTACAAGTTTCCCTTTGTCATTCTGTACTTTCATCATAAATGTTTCAAGGGCCATGGCCAGTCCTTTTCTACGATAATCCGGATGAATTTCCAAAAGTCCCATCATTTCTTCATCATGTTCACCAATCATACCAATCAGCTTATCACCATCAAACATTCCATAGCAAACTCCTTTTGAAATACAGTGTTCCACATAGACGTTATGTTCTTGCTTTCTATACAACAAAGACGCTTGGCGAATATCATTTTTATTCAGTTGGCGAACTGGATACTTTGGTGAAATCACATTGATTTCAGATTCATGATACAATGCATTCACACATTTCAGATAAACATGATACCCAATAAAAAATGGAATCAGTTCTTTTTGATGCAGCGTCACCGTCAGTTTCTGATTCAAATCAATGCATTTCATGATTTCATTCATCTCATCTGTGTTTTCACACGACAGAAACAAACAGGGCATATCCTGATCCAGCATCAATATTGAAGAGTCACTTTCATAAAGAATCTTTGTATTCTTTCTTTTTTTTGCTGCATAAAGATCACAATGATTCGCAATATTCATCAATTTCATAACTCTCACCTGTATCTCATTATATCAATCAACATGCATAGAAAAAAGTCCTTGATTTTTCAAGGACTTTATGTGTCTGATTAGTCTTTCACGTTGTGATAGATTTTCTGAACATCGTCTACTTCATTCAGAAGCATCAACAGTCGATCCCAAAGCACTTTCTCATCTGGATTATCTACTGTTACATATTCATCTGGAAGCATTGTCAGTTCACATACATCAAATTCAATTTCACCCAGCATTTCAGTAATTGCAGTCTGAGCTTTAAAGAAATCATTTGGTGCAGTATAAACAGTCATCAGGCCATCTTCAACCTCGATGTCAGTCAGTTCAACATCTGCCATAATCAATGTATCCATCATAGCTTCTTCATCTTCATAATTGAAAGAGAAAAGACCAACAGATGTATAACCATGTGATACAGAACCACCAACACCCAGTTTGCACTTAGACTTGTTGAAACATGTCTTGATATCAGAAATTGTACGGTTTGTATTATCTGTCAAACAGTCGATAACAATTGTTGCAGCACCTGGACCAAATCCTTCATAACGGCATGAATCGTAGTTTTCACCAGTTCCGCCTTTTGCCTTTTCAATTGCACGTTTGATAACATCTGCAGGCACCTGATTTGCCTTAGCTTCTGCAATCTTTCTCTTTAAGCCAAGGTTCATTTCTGGATCAGGAACCCCAGCTTTTGCTGCGATATATAATTCTTTCCCGTAGCGTGAATAAAGTTTGGATTTCATAGCTGCTGTTTTAGCCATAGAAGCAGCACGGACTTCATGAGCGCGTCCCATATTTATTACCACCTTTCAAAACACAATTATTATACCAGACACCTCTTTAAAAATCATCAGAAACTTTCTTTTTTCACAAGTTTCTTAACCATTCAATTCAAAGGATGACATAATTTGATGCAGTCGTTCATAAAAAAGTTCTTCAAGTTCACTTTTATGATTGTAGCGACTAAAATTAAGTGCTACCTGATCTTTATAAATAATCATGGCACAATTGTATGGTGAACCAGATCTTGGAGACAGATAGCAGTCCATCTTTGAAATGTACGGATGCATCACTTCAGGAAGATTTACGATTCCAAGATTTGTAAAAGTGATGGATGAGTTGCTTTCCCCAAAAAAGGCATATCCAATTTTAAATGCAGTGTATTTCAGACCACGAGGAATCATTCTAAACAATACGGATTTCTGTGCATCAACATGTGTTTTAATCATCCCTGACAAATGTTCAACATTCAGCTGTGACTTCATTTCAGCACGAAACTGTGCACATAATTCCTTAAATGATTTATGCTGATCATCCTCATGCATTGTTACAAAGATTGTTTCAATGAAATTACGCATTGTAATACTCGGAAAGAATCCTCTTAGATTAACTGGAATCATCACACGTACAGGTTTCAGTACCTTCTTATGCTTTTTCTGTATCTTCATAATACATTCTGCCATGACTGCAGATAAGAATGCAGTTGGACTCACCCCATGTTCTTTTGATACTTTTTTTAAAGCTGATGCAGAAAACACACGCTGATGAACCTTGATATTCCATTCATTTTTATCTTCTTTAGGGAGCTGATAAGCATATATTTTATTTAGTTTTGAAGGTTTGTCAGCCATATAATTCAGATATTCATCGCACTCTTCCTCTTCTTTGATTTCATCAAGCACATTAAGCACTGGATATCCTGATGGTATTTCTATTTGATATCGCAGCTTTAAATATTCTGCAGTCAATGTAGAAATAAACGCTACTGCTCCATATCCATCTGACTGAGCATGGAAACATTCAAAAGTGAGTAAATGATCACGATACAACACACGCAGTGCACACTGTTCAATCTCTTCTTTAGACATAGTGACTAATATTCCTGTATCTTTTTGGACCTGAATAATGCTTCTGCAGGGAATTTGTCTATCACCAAAGAAATTTGGATGAAATCCTGATAAAAGTACTGGAAATCTTGGAGTAATGATTTCTACAGCTTTTTGAAGCAGTACAGGATCAACTTCTTCATTCATTGTCATGGTAAATCGATAAACATTTGTATGATGTTTTCCCATGCGGGCCAGATACAAAATTGATGAGATATCTGGCAGATAGTGTTTTTTTCTAGTCATAATTGTCTCCAGCGGTTTTTGAAAACCCCATACATTCTACCATGGGTTTATAAATTCGACAAGAAAAACGGCTTACGCCGTTTTCTTTTTATCCATTGATCCAGCTTTCATCACTAGGATTATTTCTAAACTTGATGAGACGTTCAACATCTGCCTTTGTGATATAGCCAGTTTCTGCAGCTACTTCAGCCAGAACATCCAGATTCGATGCAGAGTAGTTGACCACATTTGCTTCTTTCATACGGTCCAGTCCCTTCTTCATGCCATATGTGAAGATAGATACCATCCCCAGTACTTCAATGCCGTTTTCTCTAAGGACCTTAACTACTTCCAAAGAGCTTCCTGCAGTAGAAATCAAATCTTCCACAACAACAACTTTTGTACCTGGTTCACATTTACCTTCAATCTGATTTGTACGTCCATGGTCTTTTGCGCTTGCACGTACATAACCCATTGGAAGACTCAGAATTTCAGATACGATGGCTGCATGAGCGATCCCTGCAGTTGCAGTACCCATGACCATTTCGCATTCAGGGAAATTCTTTCTGATCAGTTCAGCCAGTGCATTTTCTACATCACGACGCACTTTCACATTTGAAAGTGTCAGACGATTGTCACAGTAAATTGGACTTTTGATTCCACTAGCCCAAGTAAATGGTTCATTAGGTCTAAGAAAAACAGCCTGAATATCAAGTAAATCTTTCGCAATTAATCTTTCCATGATTATTCTCCTTTTACAAATTCTCTAACACATCTGCGATATGCTTCTACAGGGTCTTTTGCTCCAGTAATAGAACGACCTACCACGATGTAATGTGAGCCAATTTCACGTGCTGTTGCAGGTGTAGTCACACGCTTCTGATCACCCTTGGAATCATCCGCAAAACGAATGCCAGGAGTTACAGTAACAAAATCTGTACCACAAGCCTCCTGTACCAAACCTGCTTCAAGCGGTGAACATACCACACCAGAAAGACCTGCTTTCTTTGCATTGTTTGCATAATGCTTTACTGTATCTGGCATACTGTGATCAATCCAAAGTTCTTCTTTCATCACTTCTTCAGAAGTACTAGTCAACTGAGTAACTGCAATCAGCTTTGTTGCAGGATTCACTTCATCAATTGCCTTCTGTGCAGCCTTCATCATTTCAACTGTACCTGCTGCATGAACATTGGTCATATCTGTACCAAGCGCTGCTACGTTTTTCATTGCTTTATATACTGTATTTGGAATATCGTGCAGTTTCAAATCAAGGAAAATCTTATGACCTCTACGCTTGATTTCTCTGACCATTTCTGGTCCCTCTGCATAATACAGTTCCATACCAATTTTTACAAATGGCTTTTCTTCAGTGAACTTATCCAGGAAACTCAAAGTTTCTTCCTTGCTGGAAAAGTCGCAGGCGATAATTACATCTCTTTCTTTCATCTGTGTGCCCTCCCGATAATTTCTTCTAATGTTTTGATACCATATTTATCCATCACCTTTGGCAGATCTTCAATAATCTGCTTACAGGCATATGGATTACGACAGTTTTCTGCACCAACCTGAATGGCAGTTGCTCCTGCACTCATCATTTCGATAACATCTTCTGCTGTTGCAATTCCCCCAATGCCAATGATTGGAATGTTAACTGCCTTATAAACCTGATAAACCATGCGCAGTGCTACTGGCTTAATCGCTGGACCGCTGAATCCGCCCATGATATTGGCAATGATTGGTTTTCCAGTTTTGAGGTCAAATCGTGCACCTAGCAAAGTATTGATCATACTGATACCATCTGCTCCAGCTGCTTCTACTGCCTTTGCGATGGATACGATATCAGTGACATTTGGTGTCAGCTTGATGAACACCGGCTTGGTTGTCACTGCCTTTACAGCTTTTGTAACTTCTGCAGCCTGCTGTGGGTCTGTTCCAAAAGACATGCCTCCATGTGATACATTTGGACAGCTGATGTTGATTTCAATGATACCTACAATATCCTCAGCATCCATTTTCTTTGCGCATTCTACATATTCATCAATGGAAAAGCCACTGACATTCGCAACCACTTTTTTGTGATAAACTTCTTTCAGCTTAGGAAACTCTTCGCTGATGACCTTATCAATCCCTGGATTTTGAAGTCCTACGGCATTGATCATGCCACGTTCACATTCTGCAATACGCGGTGTAGGGTTGCCATAACGTCTTTCACGTGTTGTTCCTTTGGTCGCAATGCTTCCTAACATGTTGATATCATAGAACTGTGAAAACTCATAGCCAAATCCGAATGTTCCGCTAGCTGGTATCACTGGATTATCCAGTTTCCAACCACACAAAGTTACACTTAATCTTTCCATAAGATGTCCTCACTTTCCATGACAGGCCCCTCTACGCAGATACGCTTATATCCAGTCAGTGTCTTGCAGCTGCAACCCATGCATGCCCCAAAGCCGCAACCCATTCTCTCTTCAAATGACAACAGTCCTTTTGAATTAGATGTTGTATAAATGGCCTTCAACATTGGCATCGGACCACAAGCCATATAGAATGCATCACACAGTCCCTTGTCTTTCATGACATCGGTCACAAAACCTTTAGTTCCCAGTGATCCATCGTTGGTACAGACACTTACGTCAACACCCAGCGATTTGAATTCATCCAGATAGAACGCATCTTTTTTACTGGCAAAGCCTAAGATTACATGTACCTTCTTGCCTTCTTTGATGCACTGCTTCGCTAAGCCATACATTGGTGGAACACCTACTCCACCCCCTAGAATCACAACTTCATCGCTGGCTTTGGATGTATCAAATCCATTTCCCAGATCAGTCAGAATTTCCATGACATCTCCAGTCTTTTTTGTCGACATGATTTCAGTTCCCTTGCCTACCACCTTATAGATTAAAGTCAGGGAATTTTCAGTCCAGTCACAGATGCTGATTGGACGCTTTAAGTACTGTCCTTCAATGGTCACATTCACAAACTGACCAGGATGATGAATCCAGTCTGTCTTGTTTTCAAGGACCATCTTATAGACATCATGAGTCAGTGGAGTATTTTCCAGCACTTTACAATTCTGTAATGTTTTCATAAGCCCTCCTACTGATCAATTGTGGATACACCCATCGTAATTTCTTCCAGTACATCCAGCAGTACATTGACAGTATCCAGTGACGTGAATGTTGTCACGTTGTTTTCAACAGCGCAGCGACGAATCTGGTAACCGTCTTTTGTCGTGGATGAATCAGAATTTGTGATGGTGTTGATGATATAAGTCACATGACCCTTGCGGATGGATTCCAGAATTTCTTCTGAACCTTCCGAGATTTTCTTTTTTACACGTGTCTTAATGCCATGTTCTTTCAGCATCTTGGCAGTACCTGATGTTGCCTCAATGTTGAAGCCCAGATCATAGAATCTGCGAATCAATGGCAGTGCCACATCCTTGTCCTGATCCGCCATGGAAACCAGTACTGTACCATAGTTGACAACACGCATGTTGCTTGCCTGCAGTGATTTGTACAGTGCACGATTGAGTGAGTCATCATAACCAATCGCTTCTCCTGTAGATTTCATTTCAGGTGACAGGTAAGTGTCCAGACCATGCAGTTTTGAGAAGCTGAAAGTTGGTGATTTGACATAGAAACGTTTTCTTTCTGCCATCACACCTGTTGTATATCCCTGCATCTTCAATGTCTGACCCAGCATCACTTTTGTCGCAATGTTGGCCATTGGAATCTTTGTCGATTTTGACAGGAATGGTACAGATCTTGACGAACGCGGATTCACTTCAATCACATAAACATCTTCATGATCTACGATAAACTGAATGTTGAACAGACCGACAATACCAATCGCAAGACCCAGCTTGATGGTGTATTCTTCGATGGTTTTCTTGACATTGTCTGAGAGTGAATATGGAGGATAAACACTCATGGAGTCTCCAGAGTGAACCCCTGTTGCTTCAACTAGCTGCATGATGCCTGGAATAAAGACGTCTGTACCATCGCAGATAGCATCGATTTCCACTTCCACACCCTTGATGTATTTATCGACCAGTACTGGCTGATCCTTATCGATTTTTACTGCAGTTGTCAGATATTCAACCAGTTCTTCATCATGGTGAACAATCTGCATTGCTCGCCCTCCAAGCACATAGCTTGGACGCACCAGCACTGGATAGCCGATGCGGTTGGCAACTTCAACACCTGTTGGGATGTCTGTAACTGCCTGTCCCTTTGGCTGAGGAATGCCGCACTGAGAAACTACTTTTTCAAAGGCATCGCGGTTTTCAGCGCGATCAATCGCTTCAGTTCCTGTACCAATAATCTTTACTCCAAGCTTTGACAGACGTTCTGCCAGATTGATGGCTGTCTGTCCACCCAGCGATACGATGACACCTTCCGGTTTTTCCAGTTCGATGACATTCATGACATCTTCAATGCACAACGGCTCAAAGTACAGTTTATCTGAAATCGAGTAATCTGTTGAGACAGTTTCAGGGTTGTTGTTGATGATGATGGCTTCATAGCCAGCCTGCTGGATTGCCCAGATAGCGTGGACTGTTGAGTAGTCAAATTCTACCCCCTGTCCAATACGGATTGGACCAGAACCCAGAACCAGGATGGATGGTTTCTTTGAAACAACCGATTCATTTTCTTCTTCATACGTTGAATAGAAATATGGTACATATTCACCAAATTCTGCTGCACATGTATCAATCATCTTATAGACTGGGAAAAGATTTCTTTCTTTTCTCCATTTGAACATTTCAAGTTCGTTTGTGTTGAGCACTTTTGCCAGATAGCGGTCTGAGAAGCCCAGACGTTTAGCTTTGATGATGTTGTGTTCAGATGGATCTGCTTTGAGTCTTTCTTCCACTGAGATAATGTGATGAATCTTATCCAAAAAGAATGCATCAATCTTTGTTGCCGCATAGATCAGCATCATGTCCACTTTTCTTCTGAACAGTTCACCAATCGCATACAAGCGCTCATCTGTTGGTGTCTTGATGCTTTCCAGCAGTTCTTCTGTTGTGTAGCTGTCAAACTTTTCCAGATAGATGTGATCCACACCGATTTCCAGTGAACGAACAGCCTTCATCAAGCTTTCTTCCATCGTACGGCCAATCGCCATGACTTCTCCTGTTGCCTTCATCTGTGTAGACAATGTATGGTCAGCTTTAGAGAACTTATCAAATGGGAAGCGGGCTACCTTTGAAACGACATAGTCAATCGAAGGTTCAAAAGATGCTGGTGTATTGGCAATACGGATTTCATCCAGTGTCAGCCCCACCGCAATCTTGGATGAGACACGGGCAATTGGATAACCGGATGCCTTCGATGCCAGTGCAGAAGAACGTGATACACGAGGATTGACTTCAATCACATAATAGTCGAATGAGAATGGATCCAGGGCAAACTGCACATTGCATCCGCCTTCAATTTTCAATTCACGAATCAGACTCAATGCTGCATTTCTGAGCATCTGATATTCTTTGCTGGAAAGAGTCTGTGCTGGAGCCACAACCATGGAGTCTCCTGTATGCACACCCACTGGGTCAATATTTTCCATGCTGCAGATGACAATCGCTGTATCGTTGGCATCGCGCATGACTTCAAATTCAATTTCCTTGTAGCCTTTGATGGACTTTTCAACCAGAACTTCACTGACTGGTGAAAGCTTCAGGGCATTCTTCCCTAAACTGATGACTTCTTCATCATTGTAGGCAAATCCACCGCCTGTACCACCTAATGTAAAGGCAGGACGCAGTACAACTGGATAGCCAATATTATTCGCATATTCGACAACCTGTTCAATGGTATGAGCGACATGAGACTGCAGACAAGGTTCACCAATGCGTTCACACAGCTGTTTGAAGCGCAGACGGTCTTCTGCCTGGTCAATGGATTCAAAGTCAGTTCCCAGAATTTCACACTGACATTCTTCCAGGATACCTTTCTTAGCCAAAGACATCGCCATATTCAGCCCAGTCTGTCCACCCAAAGTAGGCAGAATTGCATCTGGTCTTTCTTTACGGATAATACGTGATACATATTCCAGTGTCAGTGGTTCCATGTAGACTTTATCCGCAATATTGGTATCCGTCATGATGGTTGCCGGGTTGGAGTTGATCAGGATGACTTCATATCCTTCTTCTTTCAAAGAAAGGCACGCCTGAGTTCCTGCATAGTCAAATTCTGCAGCCTGTCCAATGACAATTGGACCAGACCCGATCACAAGAATCTTCTTTATATCTGTACGTCTAGGCATTCTGATTTCCTCCTTTCATCATCTCTACAAACTGATTCATCAGTGCAGCTGTATCATTTGGATTGGCAGCTGCATCAGGATGATACAGTGTTGCCATCACATTGTCTTTTTCAATTGTAAATCCGGCAGCTGAATCATCCAGAATGTTCACGTGAGTCAGCTTTGCCTGCTTTTCAAGGCTTTCTTTTTCAATCAGCCAGTCATGATTCAAGGAAACAATTTCCACTTTTCCTGTTTCAAGTACTTTGACAGGATGATTTCCGCCATGACGTCCAGTTTTCATCTTGATCAGGTTCATGTTGTTGACAAGACCTAACAGATGATATCCTGCACTGATTCCAAACAGTGGCTTTTTCCCCTGTAGTAATCTTAATGTTTCCACAGTTTCACCTGCATCATTCGGATTGCCAGGACCACCTGCGACCACGATGCCATCTGGATTCATGGAAAAGATTGCTTCTGCAGACATGTTGTAAGGCACAACTGTCACATTGCATCCATTGTGGTTGAGTTCACGCACAAGACCATACGTTACACCGCAGTCAATCACAATCACACTGTACTTTGGATTGGCACAGCGGCTGTACCATTTCTTCTTGCAGGATACTTTCGCAATCAGATTTTCCGGTGCACTGTACGCTGCAATTTTAGCCATTGCCTCTTCATGGCTGACTTCCGCATCACAAATCAGACCAACCATATTTCCTTCATCTCGAAGGATGCGGGTCAGTTTACGTGTATCCAGATGAGTAAGACCCACCACATCATTTTCTTCCATCACTTCACTGAGCGTTTTTGTATAACGGAAGTTGCTTGGTTTATCGTTGAATTCACGAACAATCAGAGCTTTAGGCCCCATCAGTTTTGAATCATAATCTTCATCAATCATGCCATAATTCCCGATCAGAGGATATGTCATGACAATCATCTTTTCAGTATAACCAGGATTGCTTAAAATTTCCTGATAGCCAACAACTGCTGTATTGAATACGACTTCACACAAAGCTTCCTTTGTACTTCCAAAACCTTTTCCTTTCAGTTCAACACCATTGGCCAAAACGATTTTTCTTTTCTTCATTAAATGTCCCTCCTGTAGACAATCTGTCCATCACAGACGGTTAATAGACATACGCCATGAGCATACCATCCAATAAATGGTGTACTCTTTCCTTTAGTCAATAGACCCTTTTCGGTAATCTTTTCACGGTGCATCAAGTCAAACATCGCAAGATTTGCCTTTTCAAAGTTGGTTAAATCGCCGCCTTCAATCCCAAAAATATTGGCACAATTGTAACTCATCGCATCCAGTACAGTCTCAAGTTTCATTTTTCCTGTTTTTACCAGACCACTGTAGACCAGTGAGAAGGCATATTCAGAACTTGTGATGCCCATCAGCGATTTTGCCAGACCGCGTGATTTTTCTTCTTCAGAATGCGGTGCATGATCGGTACAGATCATTTCAATTGTACCATCATTCAGTCCTGCAATCAGTGCTTCCTGATCTTCTTTTGTACGAAGCGGAGGATTCATCTTGTAACGTCCATCATCTGCTTTGATGTCATCTTCACACATCAACAAATGATGCACAGTGACTTCTGCACTCACGTTGACACCGCGTTTTTTCGCCTGACGCACCAGTTCAACACCTTCTTTGGTTGAAATATGACAGATGTGATACTGACATCCTGTTTCTTCTGCCAGTCGGATATCGCGTTCAATCTGTTTCCATTCGCTTTCAGAATTGATGCCCACAAGCCCCATTTCCTGTGCTTTGTGACCATCATGAATGCATCCGCCTTCCTTAAGCTCACTTTCATCTTCACAGTGAGCGACGATAATACAGTTGAGCTCAGCAGCTTTTTTCATCGCTGCACGCATCATTTCTTCAGCCTGTACACCTTTTCCATCATCTGAGAAGGCAATTGTATACTCGCTTAATTCTTCCATTTCTGAAAGTTCAATTCCTTTTTCACCCTTTGTGATTGCACCGTATGGAATAACTCTGATGAGTGCATTGTGTTCAATCGCATCCAGCTGAACTTTCATATTTTCTTTTGAATCAGGCACAGGCTTCAAATTCGGCATCGAGAAGACCGTTGTAAATCCTCCCTTTGCCATGGCTCTTGTTTCAGAAGCCATGTTGCCTTTGTATTCATATCCAGGTTCTCTTAAATGCACATGAGGATCAATCAAACCAGGTACAATCAGTGTACTGGAACAATCCAGCACTTCATCCACATCTGGAAGATCAATATCATCTGCCACGACTAATCGTCCAAAATCATCCACCAGACAATCCTTTTTCTGAATTCTGCCATTCAGATAAACTTCGCCATTTTTCAATACGAAGCTCATATTAATCCTCCAAAGCACGCATCATGACTGCCATGCGTACAAAGACACCATTTTCAATCTGTGGAAAAATACGGCTCTTTTCACATTCCACCACATCATCCGCAATTTCTACACCACGGTTGAATGGAGCAGGATGCATAATGATTGCGTTTTCCTTCATCTGATGTACTCGCTCCATCGTTAAGCCATACTTTTCATGATATTCTTCCTTAGAAATCTGCATTTCAGAATCATGACGTTCATGCTGAACACGCAGCAGCATAATAATATCCATCTCTTTTACTGCAGTATCAAAATCAATATACTCATACTGATCTTCACGATATTCTTCAGGACCACTGATATAGCACTTCATCCCTAAACGTTCCATGACTTCAATGTTGGTATGTGCTACGCGGCTAAACTTTACATCTCCACAAATCGCAATTTTCAATCCTTCAAAATGACCAAACTGTTCACGAATTGTCATCAAATCTAAAAGTGATTGAGTCGGATGATCTTTCTTCCCATCTCCACCACTCAAAATTGGAGTGTTAATCGTTGTCAGCTGCTTATAATATTCATCCTGACGATCTCGAATCACAATCGCATCAACCCCAAATGAGCTAAATGTTTTTACAGTGTCATAAAAAGATTCACCCTTGTTCATGGATGAGGCACTTGCATTAAATGAAATCACATGAAACCCAAGCTTTGCCTGAGCTACTTGGAATGAATACTGAGTTCTTGTACTAGGTTCAAAAAATAAATTCGCTGCAATCTTTCCTTTACATGCATCAATATATTTTCCTTCCTTGCATTCTTTGGCAACATCAAGAATGTGAATGATTTCCTCCACACTCAAATCTTTAAGACAAAACAGATTTTTCATAATTGTGCTCCTTTCGAAAAAAGCCCTCCTGCAAGACACAGGAAGGCTGATAATCGCACAAAAAAGACATAGTTCTGTCATCATCCCGCCTTTTTAGTGTCTCGCACTAATTTAAAGACATCCATAGTATAGCACACCCTGTACTTTTTGTGTTAATAAGTTTTATTTTTTTTAAATCATTTTCATCAAAAATTGAACTCCAACTTCAATCAAATCATCTGAAAAATCAAACTCTGGATGATGCAGATCCACTGAACTTTCCATTCCCAACAGCACATAAACAGATGGGATACACTCTGCAAAACAGGCGAAATCGTCACAAATCCATAAAGGTTCTCTTAGTGAGCAAGCACCTGATTGAAACGCTCGCTCTGCCATTTTAGCACTGCAAATCAAAACCGGATACTGCGAAGACAGACAGAGTGATTCTTGACACACAGACTGTTTCAGCCAATCAATCATCTTGTTTTCGGACTTTTCGTTCATAAATCTCATTGTTCCTGAAATTTTGCATTGACCTGCAGTTTGATTCCTGATATCACCTGCCCTCATCACATTCATACTGATAAAACCATCCTCAAACTTTTGCAGATAAAGTTCATTCATAAAATAGATTCCCTTTTTTAAAACATCATCTATCTCATCATGATGAGCACAATGTACACTTTCGCCTGTATAGCACACATCAATTTCACGACTTCCTGCAGCCATTACACCCATTTTAGTATACAGCTTCCCATGTTCCAGTTTCGGCATCACATGCAGCGCTATCGCTTCATCAGGACATCTTTTTAAAAACTCTTTGTCCTGTAGAATCAAACGTGAACCTGAACCTGTTTCTTCTGCAGACTGAAACACCAGAAGTACATTAACAGGACAATCTGTATAGCCAGACAACAATCTGGACACACCACATAAAATTGCCATATGCCCATCATGTCCACACGCATGCATCACACAACCATTCAAAGATGCATACTCTTTACTAGTTTTCTCTTGGATCATAAGTCCATCCATCTCACAGCGTATCATCAATGTCCTTGATTTCTTAAAATTATATTCCACTAACAATGAATTTGTACCTTCAATCTCAATCAAATGACCCTTATGATTTTTCAATTCATTCATTAATATTTCTTTTGTCTTATACTCACAAAAAGAACGCTCTGCATTTTGATGAAGTAAATGTCTCAGTTCAATCAGATTCATGAACGCACCTCCAATTCAGCATATGCAAAAAGGACTGCAGTGTACCCTAATGATCACTACAGTCCTTCAGTCCTAATATATTCAACACACATGGAAATAAATTGAGAATTTGTTGCCTTTGCCTTATCAGAGCGTATCGTGCCCTTAAAAAAATCATACAAGAATGTCTGATCTGATCTGCTGAATGCCATCTCAATCGCATGTCGGATCGACTTTTCAACAGCACATGGAGTTGTTTTGTGTTCGCTTGCCAACATTGGATATAATCGTTTGGTAATACCTTTTAAATATTCTTCCTGGTAATAACAGCTGATAATGGAATCCAAAATATAACTGTATCCCTGAACTGAATTTGGAATCCCCAGTGTATGCAGCAGTTCTGCTGATTTCTTACTTAAATTAAACTTCTCTTTTTGTCCCTTCATTTCACAAAGCTTATTACAGATTTCCTGAAATGATACAGGTCCCAGAAAGTAATATTTCACCTGATAAGAAAACAAAAGTTCCATCATTTCATTATTCATCTGTTCAAAGATACAAAAAACAGATACATTTTCTTCAGAAGCAGTCTTTAATATTTCACTGACGCACCTCTGATCAAATTCCATTTGGACTACCAGTGCATCATAATGATTTTTCTTTAATTTATGTATACATTCCAAGGAATCAAACACAAAATGAAGTTCCATCCCACGATATATGCAGCGATCAAGATGAAATATGTGATTGGATTGTGCCATCAAGACCTGATACAATTCTGTTCCCCTTATTTCAGCACAACTCCTTCATACACCACACAACAATTATAACCATATTCTATATAAAACACACGTCGATAAAGGTCGAAAAAAACAAAATATTTTGCAAAATTTTATCTTTTGGATAGATTCATAAAGAATATCTTGTTCATCTGTTAATTCTTTGTAAAAATTCTAAAGATTCTATTGTGTACAAAAATCAATTCTTTTAAACTAAAACCGAGGTGATAATCCATGATACTTTGTGTTGAAGATGATGTTAATATTCAAGAATTAATTGTATATACACTTAACTCAACAGGATATAAGGCTAAAGGTGTCAACAGTGCAAAAGAACTTTATCAAGTTCTCACTGAACAGCTCCCAGAACTTATTTTACTGGATATTATGCTTCCAGATGAGGATGGTCTGGATATCATAAAGAAACTAAAAGAAAACATCCAGACCAGAATGATTCCTGTGATTATGCTGACGGCGAAATCATCAGAAATGGATAAAATCAAAGGGTTAGACAGTGGTGCAGATGACTATATGACAAAGCCATTTTCAATGCTTGAGTTGATTTCACGCATTAAAGCTGTTTTACGCAGAACCACGAATGAACACTCTAATATACTGACATTTCGTGATTTAACTATGGATTTGTCAAAACACACTGTCAGTGTTGATGGACAAAAAATATCACTAACATTAAAAGAATTTGAATTATTAAAAAAACTGATGGAAAACCCAGGAATTGTCTGCACTAGAGATATGCTTCTTAATGAAATCTGGGGATATGACTATTATGGAGAATCCAGAACTGTTGATGTACATATTCGAACCTTGCGTTCAAAACTTCAAAAAGCAGAAATGTACATTGAAACGATACGCGGCGTAGGCTATAAGATGATTGACTAATGGAAAAGAAAATTAGAAAAAACATGATTGTGATTTCGGTGCTGATTGCACTAATCACCTATATCTGCAGCAGTGTCACATTGTATTTGACAATGATGCTTTCTGTCGACAAAGAAGTAAGACACATTTCTAATCAAATCATTCACATTCTTGAAGATAACCCTGACGCATTGCATTCCATGACTCTGTTTTCTGAATCTCGCATTACATTGATTGATGAATATGGAACTGTACTTTTTGACTCCATCAAAGATTCTGCATCGTTAGAGAATCATGAAAGCCGTCCTGAACTTATCCAGGCTAAAGAAAAAGGAATTGGACGAAGTTTGCGCTTTTCCACTTCACTTTCAACGCAAACATACTATTATGCTGTACATCTGGATAATGGCAGCACATTGCGTATTGCCACTGAAACACATACATTAAATGATGTGTTCATTTCAGGATTAATTGTTTCTGGAGCTGCGATGATCCTCATCATGATTCTAGCTGCAATGTATTCTAAAAAACTTACAGAAAATATTATTCGTCCTATCAATCAAATTGATTTCTCACATCCCCTGAAAAACCAGACGTATCCTGAACTCAAACCACTTCTTGAAAACTTGGATCGTCATGATAAAATGCGAAAAGAATTCAGCGCTAATGTCTCTCATGAATTAAAAACACCGCTGACATCTATTTCAGGCTATGCAGAAATCATGGCCAACGGGTTAGTAAAAGAAGAAGATATCCCAACCTTTTCACAGAAAATTTATGATGAAAGCAGAAATCTGTTTCATCGCATTGAAGATATCATCCGTATTTCCAAGCTGGATGAAGCTGACTTGCCTTCCCAGCTTGAAGATATTGATTACTGTGCTGTCATTGAGTCCATTTTAAGTAACCTTGAGAAACAAATCAACGAAAAGAACATTACAGTCACAATAATTCTTCCGTCTGTTACAGGAAAAGGATTAATCTCTGTCGCGGAAGAAATCTTCTATAACTTAATTGAAAACGCAGTAAAATACAACAAATACAATGGAGAAATTTTCATTCAGCTAAGCGATGACACGCATAACATTTATGTAAAAATCAAAGATACAGGAATAGGTATCTCACAAGAAGACTTGCCGCGTATTTATGAACGTTTCTTCCGTTCTGACCGCAGTCATTCTCATACGATAGAAGGATCAGGACTAGGACTTTCCATCGTAAAGCATGGAATTGCCTTGTTGAAAGGCGAAATCAGCGTAGAAAGCAAGCTCAATCATGGAACTACTTTCCATATTCTTTTAAAAAAACATTAACAGCCAGCATATGCTGGCTGTCTTTTTATTTAGCTGCTGCCTGATCTTTTTGAATCAGTTCTTTTAAAGCTTCAATCGCAACACGAATTGGCAGCTCTGTATCATGACACTGTGGATTAGAAAGTCCTAAGCGTGCACGTTCCTGGTTTGCTACCGCAAGGAAACAAGAACCACAGCGCACACGATTATATGCTGCACAAATAAACAATGCAGCAGATTCCATTTCAGATGCCTTGCACCCCATACGACACCAAGCATCCCACTTTGTTTCAAGTTCTACATGATTAGGAAGTGTTTCTGGACGATGCTGACCATAGAATGCATCCTTACACTGTACAACACCTGCATGATATCTCTGGTTTAAACGTTCTGCAGCATTCACAAGTGCATTTGTCACAGTTAAGTCTGCAACTGCAGGATATTCAATAGGACAGTATTCCTTGCTGGTACCTTCAAAACGAACAGCACCTGTGGCAATCACAACATCTCCTCCAATAACATCTGTGTCCATACCTCCGCATGTACCAACACGAATAAACGTATCTGCACCACAGACAATCAATTCTTCCATTGCAATTGACGCACTTGCACCACCAATTCCTGTGGATGTTACACTCACCGGAACTCCCAAAAGTGTACCAGTATAAGTAACATATTCACGGCTGTCTGCTACTAAAACAGGATTATCGAAATACTTCGCAATCTTTGCGCAGCGTTTAGGATCTCCAGGCAAAAGCACATAGCGACCTACTTCACCTTTACCTACACCAATGTGATACTGTTTCCCTGAACCTTCTGTATAATCAATCATAATCAAAACCTCTTTTTCTTATATTATTATACCTGATTTCCATACAAATTAGAATGCTGTTGAACTGATTTTCATCAATTCTTATTAAGATAGTACTTATCCTTCAACAATAAGAAAATCGAAGCTGTACAGCTTCGATTTCATTAATTATTCAGCCTTTTCCAGTGCTAGAGTAACAGTTGTAATGTCACAAACTTCAGCAGGTCCATAGTACTGAATTGCACCAGGATATACAAAGCTTGTTTCTACAGCCCACTCATCTCTATGTGCTTCGAAATACTTGAATGGAGCACCATCCAGTTCAACAAGAGCCTTCTTGATAACTGGCTTGTCTTCACCATGTCTTCTTTCAATGTTCATCATCTTAGTGATTGGCATACCACCAGCAACCCACTGAGCTGCCGGTTTAGACAGGTTCGCAATCTTTGACAGATAACCATTGTATCCATACTGAATCAGCATGAATGCATTGTATCCAAGTGAGTAGCAATAGTCAGCATCAAAGTTAGATGGGAATGCACATCTTCCTTCATAACCTAAGAAATGATGCAGAGCACTGAATTTACCCTTATATGTGCCAGCTGCTTTTCTTTCAGCCAGTTTATCTTTTACCAGTGCAGAGAACAGCTTTTCAGATTCAATCAAAGAAACCTGTACGTTTCCATGAGGGTCTCTTTCCAAGAACAGCTGCTGCTGAATATTCTGAGGCAGAATTGCGAATACTGCCATAGATTCCTTAGTCAGACCGTTTTCAATAAATGCATATTTGTCAGCCCATGTAGGAAGTGCATTAAATGCATCAGCCTTAGCACCAGCCAGAAGTTCATTGATTTCATGAATCAGCACTGAGAATTCAGGAACAAATTCTACAACACCTTCAGGAATAATAGCTACACCAAAGTTCATACCCTTAGCAGCTCTAGCTTCTACTGAATCTGCAATATAATCCGCAATCTGAGACAAAGACATCTTCTTAGCAGCTACTTCTTCAGATACCAGACAGATATTAGGCTGAGTCTTCAAAGCGCATTCCAATGCAACATGAGATGCAGAACGGCCCATCACCTTTACAAAGTGCCAGTACTTCTTTGCAGAGTTTGCATCACGCTGAATATTACCAATGATTTCACTGTAAGTCTTAGTTGCAGTATCAAATCCAAATGAACATTCAATATCTTCATTCTTCAAGTCACCATCAATTGTCTTAGGGCAGCCAATTACCTGTACACCTGTGTTGTGTGCTGCAAAGTATTCAGCCAAAACAGCAGCATTTGTATTTGAATCATCGCCACCAATGATAACTACTGCAGTAATACCATGCTTCTTGCATACTTCTGCAACTACTGCAAACTGTTCATTTGTTTCCAGTTTTGTTCTACCTGAACCAATGATGTCAAATCCACCAGTATTTCTAAACTGATTGATATATTCATCATCAAAAATCAGATAATCATCTTCAATCAATCCAATAGGACCATTCTTAAATCCATACAGAACATTGTCCTTGTTTGTTGCCTTTAATGCGTCATACAGACCACAGACAACATTATGCCCACCTGGAGCCTGACCACCAGACAGAATCACACCTACAACCTGCTTCTTAGCTTCAGAAGTGTTTTCTCCCTGTTGGAATGTAATTTCCTTTTTACCATAAGTGTTTGGGAAAAGGGCTTTAATCTTTTCCTGATCAGCTACGCTTTGAGTTTCTTCGCCTTCCTTAACACAAATGTTCGCAATCCCATTTCTCAGCATTGCAGGAAGTTTTGGAGTGTACTCATATCTAGCTGTTTGCAGTGATGAAATTTTCATAATTGTTCTCCTTTTCATTTTCACGTACACATAAATTTTAAGATATTTACTTAAAAAAGTAAACTATAATTCATTTTAAATCTGGGAAACACCCTGTTTTTCAGATAGATAAAAAGTCTTCATTTTGAAGACTTCTATTTACATCCATGAATCCCGCACAAAAGTATTTTTTCTACGATTTCATCTTCTTCTACAGGCTTTTGTCCAATCCATGAAAAAGCTTCATTGATATCCAGTGTCTTTGTCCCATCCTCATTCACAAACAAAGGTATACCAATACTGTGTCGCTGCTTCACTTCATCAAACACAGCATCCGTATCTCTGATTTCAAGAAATTCTTTCAGATTTTTAGTGTTTTCTGTAATATCAATGTATTCCGCCTCAAAACCTCGGTTCTTTTGAATCGCTTTGTAGTTTCTGCAGTCAACACATATTTCTGCACCATATACTTTCATCATCTTTTCCTCTTTTCTACTCTTATTGTATCGTTTTCCAATTGAATTGAAAATACTTATGCTATTTTGGTGAATATATTCAGTTAAATTTTCCAAGTAACATCTTCAAATTTGAAAGTATTGGTCATTGATTGTTATTTATATTAAGAATCTAAAACATTCATATGTATAGTTATTTTATCATATTTCTTACACAGGAATGCTGTTATTTACAAATCGAAAAAATTAATGTTTTAAACATTTTCAAAAATATATTCGCAATTAAAGAAGTTTTATATAATCGGATATTTTAGAGATGCTGATACTTAGTTATATAAAGTTTACCTATATGGCATGAGTATGTTTCGAAATTGTGAAAACAGGGTACGCAATTATTTGACAAAACAAGATAGTGACGAATTAAAATAATTCGTCATTTTTCATAGCGCTAAGCTATGATCTAACCTATTAAACAAAAAAACTCCGAATAAGCTTTATTTATGGGCTTTTCGAAGTTTCTTTATTTTTAATGGCAGGGGTGGAGAGAATCGAACTCCCATCAACGGTTTTGGAGACCGCTGTTCTACCACTGAACCACACCCCTGTATGGTGACTCGTACGGGATTCGAACCCGTGAGTGACGCCGTGAAAGGGCGCTGTGTTAAGCCGCTTCACCAACGAGCCAAATTCCATTTGCCTGACTATATTATCATAAGAATTCATACATTGCAAGCAAAAAATTAAAATCTTCTTATCTTTATTTCTGAGTCAATCTAAAGTAAACTAGATAATAAAGATGGAGGTCTATTTATGAAACAATTTGTTTTTCAGCCAAACCCTAATACAAACGCAAAAGTAACTGCATTTTTACACTCTCCAATCATTACCATGGAAAATCACCGTACACATCGTCCTAGTGTTATTGTAATCCCTGGCGGAGCTTATCAGTACTGTTCACTGCGTGAAGAAGATCCAGTTGTCATGGAATATCTTGCAGCTGGCTTTCATGTTTTTCTTTTAGATTACAGTGTAGACCAAAATGCTAAGAATTATGCCCCTCTTTGTGATTTAGGACATACCATCATGACCATTCGTCAAAATGCTGAATCATGGGGATGCATACCTCATCAGATTGCAGTCATTGGTTTTTCAGCCGGAGGTCATCTAGCTGCCTGCTCAGGAACAATGTGGAATGAAGCACCACTGCAGAATCATTTAAACTCATTTGATTCCATGCATCGTCCAGATGCCATGATTTTATGCTACCCTGTTATCTGTGCCAATGAACATGCTCATCAGCTTTCTATCGAGCTGGTCAGTGGTGCTCAAAAAGGAACTAAGGAATATGAATTCTGGAGCGTTGACAAACACGTTGACAACCAAACCTGTCCAGCATTCATATGGCATACCATTACCGATCAAAGCGTTCCTGTTGAAAACTCCATCGCAATGATTACAGCTCTTCAGAAACATCACATCTCTTATGAATGTCATCTGTTTCCAGAAGGAATCCATGGTATGTCTGTATGTACTAAAGAAACCGGAAGTGCCGACAGCTACAATCGCCGATGGGTTGATATGAGTATTGAATGGCTGTACAAGCTTTTCAATTACCAAAAATAACCAACGGAAAGATAAGGTGATCTTATGAAACAAATTCAACGCATTCAACAAATGGAACAGCTCTATGATGAACTGAAAGAAGAACTTGCTTCCTTTGAAGAATCTTATCATAAGTTTCAATCTATGCTTCCTAAATTCAAGGAATTGTCTGATTATTATACAAGCGCTGACTGGTTAAAAGACGTAGATGATGATTCTAGAGGAAAGTTTCCTCAACAGCTCAAACGTGGTGTTTTATCACAAGATGCCATCTATCTTCTTTTAGAAGAAACAAGTGATATGATTCGAACTTTACAAAATACAAAATTACAATAAAAATGGGGTGTTTTCCCCATTTTTAGTTTATCCAGTCTTTCAACAAATCTTCATAGATACTGATTACCTGTTCCTTCTGTTCATCACTCAGTAATCCATCTTCTTCTGCAATTGTACCTATGTGCTGATCAACAGCTTTTCCATTAATGATAGAAAATACAATAGGCACCATCAATCCACGCTTTCCTAAAACATCTTTTGTATACTGCTCCAGCTGATTTAAATGTTCAGCATCAAAATCTTTACCACAATCCACATAATAGATAGTCAAATCGTATTTTTCTGCAATCTCTGCCATTACTGGTACTGCATTTAGGCAATGCGGACATGTACTGCGGCTGATCATCAAAATACCACTTCCACCTTCTTCAAAAAAACGCAAAGATTCTTCCATTGTGATTTCCAGAAAATGTGATGAAGGTTCACTCATCGTCTCATAACTCATCATATCGTTAGGAACAACATTCAAGTCATCTATGAACACTCTTTTTTCTTTACACCCTGTTAAACAAAGCAATGCCATGAATAAACAAATTAATTTCTTCATGATGTGACCTCCTTGGTTTCATTAGTATAGCATATCTGTACCTTTTTCACCAACTCTATGATACACTGATACTCATAGAGGTACTGCTATGAAAATCATTATTTCTCCTGCTAAAAAAATGATCAATTCCAGTGATGACTTTCTTCCAGAAAGTACTCCTGTCTTTTTATCTAAAACACAACAGCTTCTAGAAGAACTAAAAACATATTCCAGACAAGATCTCAAACAGGTACTCAAATGCAATGATCAGCTTCTTGCGCTTAATGAAGAACGTTTTCAAACAATGAATCTTTCTAAGAACTGTTCCTGTGCATTAATGAGCTATGTAGGACTTCAATATCAGCATATGGGATCTCATCTTTTTTCAATGGAAGAATTGAATTACCTGCAAAATCATTTGCGTATCTTATCAGGCTTCTATGGAATATTACGTCCATTGGATGGGATTGTTCCTTATCGTCTGGAAATGCAGGCAAAATTAAAACAGTTTGATTTAATTCAATACTGGGGAAATGACTTGTACAATGAACTGACGAAAGATGAACATCTCATCTTAAACTTAGCTTCCAAAGAATACAGTCAAACTATCAAAGCCTGAGAGGTAATATGTAAAGGGTGGTTTCTCCACCCTAATACATATGACTGCGGCTCATTTGTGGTGAATTGAAAAGCAGTTATAGGAAAGGAGCAGAAAAAGCCTTATAACCGCTACAAATTCAACGCAGAAAGGAGCTGTTGTTTATGAAATCTCTATTTGAGGAAATGGGCGGCACATACCGTCAAGTTGGCGATTATTTCATCCCCAACCTCGTTTTGCCGGAAGACGGCAATTATCAGATAGGCAAATACGGGCGTATGCGCCGCAGCTATCTGAAAGAACACCGTAAAATCCTCTACACCAATTATGTGACGGAGGGTACGCTGTTTAAGCATCTGTCCGAGATCGACCAAGCCTGCAACGAACGTATGGAGATTATCGTCTCTGATATGGCAAAGCAGGAGGACGTGACCGAAGCACTCAAAGCGGCTGACCAAATGGAATGGGTGCGTCGTATGAACAATATCCGCAACCGTGCGGAGGAAATC
>JAFULN010000059.1 GCA_017473335.1 Erysipelotrichaceae bacterium | reverse complement strand
TCCTCCTTGTTTCTTCTTGCTTTTGTGATTTCGCAGACCACATTCGCATTATACTCGCAAGGAGGATCTTTTTCATTATCTCTCCGCTTAAGCTTTTCTTTACCCCCAGACTATCTGGGGGTTTTATTGTATACAAGAAAAGCGAAGACTTTTAGAATCTTCGCTCGTTTCGATGAATAATCTATCTTATTCGTCTTCGTCATCGTATGCTTCGAACTTGTAGTCGTTCATGCATACAACAGCTTCCTTACCAACGTTAGCCAGAGCCTTGATGTCTTCAGGAGTTTCATCGCCCAGCAAGCAAGTAGCCTGCAGCAGCATACCCAGGTTCATACCTGCGAATACATAGAAGTTAGGTCTTGTCAGATAAGGGATAGTCAGCTGGTTAACGCTTCCGCCCATGATATCAGTAAATACAAGCAACAGTTCATCTTCACCAACTTCAGCCAGAACCTTTTCAAATTCTACTTTTGGATCACAGTCATTCACATAGGCACTAATTGCAGTGATCTGTTCAGCTGCATATGGATTGAAGTAAGCCAAAGTGCTCTTAAGACCTTCAGCCAAGTTGAAATGAGACATTAATACGATTTTCATTTTTTTATCCTCTTTCTTTTCGTAGTTGTATTATACAATGAATTCGCTTTCACTTCAATTCTAATCAATCTACATTTTGTTCAGTTTGATGCTTTTTTGCATAGAGATATAAAAAGATTGGGAAAAGCGAACAGAAGATGACAGATACTGGAAGATACAGTTTTTCTGATAAAACCCAAGAACACATGACAATACAGAACATCCCGAAACATCTTCCTATTGACAGGTAGATTTCCTTCACAATCACTCGTCCAATCATGTTTTCATGATCAGCATATTTCTGAATGTTATTCATAGCAATCAGTGAATAAGGGTTACTGTAAAGAGGTGTTGCCAGAGCATTGACAATTCCATAATAGATAGCCCCAAATAAGTTAGGGACAAGCACTAATACAATGGTGCTTGATGAAATCAGAAAACTGCCAATTCCAAATAATCGGTACAGGTTCTTACCTCTTAGTCTTCTTGAAAAGATATAGTATGAAACAATGGAAATTAACGCAAATACAGTTAATAAACTTCCATAGATTCCACCACTTCCTCCTGTCGCATTGTAGACAAGAAGCCCTGCCAATGTCAGTGTAATGGCATCACGCATCCCATACATAAATGTAAAAATCATTGTAAAACGCCAAGTTTTGTCTTTAATAATTGGCATGCACTTCAGCACCGAAAACTTTTGTGCTGATGACTTTGCACGTACCATGGCTGCAGATACAACAATCACAACATAAATCACTAACACAAATTTAAAGATTGTAACATACCCTTCAGTATCATTGATGGAATGACTAACAATCCAAGTAGATAATGCAGGTGCAATAATATTGGCAACATTGTTGAAAATACCAATATTTCCAAGATATCTGGCACGCTGCTCTGGCCCACAGACTATTTGATGAAGCGAGTTAACACTTAGCCAGAAAAAGCCTTCGCCAATTCCAACCAAAAGCGCAACAACAAAGACCAGATAAGGCTGAGACGCAAAACTTTCATTCATCATCAGCACATATACAAGTGACAACATAGTGACAATGACACCTGTTGTCAGCGGAGGGGCAAAACCTTGGCGCTGTGCCCATTTTCCACCTAACGTAAAAAATAACGGAAACTGTGCAATTCTGACGATGCAGTAAATCGTCATCACAACCAGTGATCCCGTATAAGCATACAAATATACATTCACAAACACTGCAGACATCGTATTTCCCATAGCCCACAGACTTGTGATTAAAATCATCAGCATTTCATTCCTGCTCATGTCACTTCCCCCACAGAACAATTATTTCTTCATGAAATCAGTTAATGCTTCGGCAACACTACTTACAATATGTGCTGCCCTTTCTTTCACAGCTTGTTCACTGTGATCCATGCAGTAGCTATGCGGTGTTATTCGAAACATATCTACATCATTTTCTGAATCACCAACGACTGCTACTTGATTTTGATCCAGACCATACTTCTTCATCAATTTTAATATACCGTTTCCTTTGGTACAGCCTTTCGGTGTGATATTAATCAAATCAATATCTGAACTAACAATTTCAACTTGATTCTTAAATAATTCACGTAATTTGATCTTCATTTGCTTCATGTTTTCAGGTTCAACAAAGACTGCTATACTAATTGGTCTTTCTTTCGTTAAATCTGGTACACAAGATGAATTGTGTATAAACATTTCAGGTGTATGAAGCGGATTTTCAAATCCAAACGGATAGGCATCCCTCTTTTCAAGATAGGATGCCTGTTCCGTATGCAATATTACTGATGCGTAAAGTCGATGATTTCGCATAGCCTGTTTCAATTGAGAATAAAATTCAGAATCAAGATAACTTCTTTCAATCTGTCCATCACAGACAACTGCAGTACCGTTGCCGCCAATATAATCTGGAGTAAATCCCAGCATCTGTTCCATGACAGACAAATAGTTCTCTCCTCTTGCAGAGGCAATCGCAAAGATGCTTCCTGATGAAGTGTATTTCTGAATTATTTCTTTGTTTTCCTTGCTGACACCAGCAGAATATTCATTCCCTATCTTCAGCAAAGTTCCATCCAAATCTGAAACAAACAGCTTTTTCATTTATTATTTAATAGCTTCGCGAACGTGTCCTTTTGCTGCTTCCAGTTTCTTTTCAGCTGTTTCGATATCTGTACCAGTCAGAATCATTGTCACAGCCAGTTTAACGCGTCCATTAGCTGCAATACGTGCCTTGCTAGCTTCTTCTCGTGAGCATCCAGTTGCTTCCATGATGATGTTTTCAGCACGAGTTACAAGCTTTTCATTTGTCTGCTGAACATCAATCATCAAGTTCTGATATACCTTACCATTGCGAATCATTGAAGCAGTAGAAATCATATTCAGAATCATCTTTTGAGAAGTACCTGATTTCAAGCGTGTAGAACCAGTTACAACTTCAGGACCATTGACAGGTTCAATTGCCAGCTGAGCAGCTGCCCCAACTTTAGAACCCTTGTTGCACGCAATACCTACAGTTTTGCATCCCAGTTCATTTGCATACTGCAGACCACCAATAACATATGGAGTGCGTCCAGATGCAGCCAGACCGATTACAACGTCATCAGCACAGCAGTTAATGTCTTTCAAATCCTGCACACCCAGTTCAGCCTTGTCTTCAGCACCTTCAACAGCCTTAATAAATGCTCTTTCTCCACCTGCAATCAAACCAACAACAGTTTCAGGTGATACACCATAAGTTGGAGGGCATTCAACTGCATCCAACAGTCCCAGACGTCCGCTTGTACCAGCACCGATATAAATAATACGAGCTCCCTTAGACAGAGCTTCTGCACACCATTCAACACACTGTGCAACCTGTGGAAGAACTTCTTTTACACCTGCAACCACATTGTTGTCTTCTTCGTTCATGATAGTAACGATTTCAAGTGGTGACATTGTGTCAATATTCATAGTTTTTGGATTTCTGGTTTCAGTAACCAGTTTAGTAAGATCGATAGTAGCCATAATAAGTTCCCTCTCTTTTCCTGATGACATTATAGCACGAATCTGTTTTTTTTATATAAAATTTTGTATAATTAGACCAAGGAAGTGATCAATATGAAATTCAACACAACACAGCTTTGTATCAACGCACCTTGGCCTATCAAACAAGCAGGTTTTGCCCAGCAGACTGAACTTATCGACAACTATCACGATGATGTACATGCACGTATCTTTGGATTTGAAGATGATTCCAGAATCATCTATCTGATTTCCTGTGATAATCTTGGACTCCCTCAAATCGTTCATGACACAGTAACTGCTGAATTGAATAAAACATCAAAGAAGCCTGTAAGTGTAGCCATCAGTGCAACTCACACCCATTTTGCACCAAACCCTCGCGATGACCGCTACCCTGCCTGGCTTGCCCCTGTTTTAGTGGAAGCCTGCAGAAATCTTGAACTGGTTGAAGGAAATTATGAAATTGGCTATCAATGCATTCCATTTGAAGAAGTTGGAAAAAGCCGTATTTCAAATCATGATGCTGAAGTTTTGCTTCAGCCAATCTGGATCGTAAAAGATGGCATAAAAGTAGGTTGTCTCATTACTCACAATGTTCATCCAACCATTCTACATGGTACAACACCATACTTCAGCGCAGAGTATCCTGGATACGTCATTCAAAAGCTGCAAAAAGCTCATCCTGAAACTGCCTTTACTTTCATGCAAGGAGCAGACGGAGACATTAGTACCCGCTTTACAAGAAAAACGCAGGATTATGAAGGTGTTATGTATTTAGGGGATAAACTTGCTGCTAAAATGGAAGAACTCTATAACACCGAACTTGAATTAAGTCCACTGACTACTTTAGATTATGAATGTGAAATCCTTCCATTAGAACACACTTTTGAAGAAATCGATATTTCTCATCTTCCAGAAGGATTGACAGAACGAGAAATCGAAACGATTCATGTCGGTGCAAAAGTCAGAGAAGACTTATCACATCGACTGCACACACTACCAAAAGAGATTTTAATTTCAGTTGTACGCTTAGGTAAATACAACATTGTCTATGCTCCAAATGAACTCTTTAGCTACTACATTGGTGCTATGAACAAAAATCACTCTATACTTGCTGGATACTCCAATGGATATCGCCCATATGTTACAGGCATTGGTGATGATTTCATTACTTACGAAACCTTCACAGATACCTTAACAACAGAAACAAAACAAAGATATTTCAATCTATTGAAAAAATATGGTTCATAATTAAATAATAATTCAACTATCAAGTAATTTCTTATACAACAAAAGCAGGTCAATTGACCTGCTTTCATGTTTAATGAGTTTTGTTGTATTCTTCCAGTTCTTTAACAGCCTTTTTAATCATTTCAGCAGTTACTTTGTAAGGAACATGTTCCAGTTCCTTGTTAACAACAGTAATTGCCAGTATGTCTTCCATTGGATCATCAGCATCAATTTCAAGATCTGCAAGCTTAGTAGGAAGCTTGATATCTTTATAGAATTTATACGCCAATTCAAAATCCTCTTTCTGATTGTCCATCAAAAGCTGTAGCAATGCCCCATAAGAAACCACTTCGCCATGATAGTGATTCTTTTCAATATGAGGACGGCATGAGAAGCCGTAATTCATCGCATGTGCCAATGCAGAATTGTAGTCTTCACCAACAGTAATAGAAACAGTCCCTGTTGAAACAATGATATTTAAAATCAGCTTTTCCAGTTCTGCAGATACTTCTCCACTCTTCTTTACTTCCAGTGCTCTAGCACCTGTTTCAATGATTGGATAGAAGCACATTCTGCTGGTATTCACACCAAACTCCTGTTCAAAAGTCAATACATCACCACGTGCTGAGAATGTACATTCAATGTATTTTGCCAGTGTATCACCAACACCTGCCCACAGATAAATATCTGGAGACTTAGCAATAATTCCAGTATGAATAAACGAATGTACTGGAGGCTTTTTGAAGTTTACAACTTCTTTAAAGACTCCGCTTTCTTCATACATAACAGACAGTTTTGTTACAGCTGCACAAGTTGAAGCAATCGTTGGGAAAGTGAACAGCGGCTTGTTCAGCTTATCAGCAGTACACTTCACTGTATCAATACACTTTCCTCCACCAATCGCAAACAACATATCTGCGTTGACAACATTAGGATTCTGCAGCAGTTTTTCAACATTTTCAAAAGATGCTTCATGTCCATAGCACACTTTTTCTGCAATTTTCAGACCAGCTTTTTCGATGGCTGGAAGAAGTTCTTCACGGCTGGCATTCCATGCCTTTTCACCGTAAATCAGCGCACATGTTGTTCCATATACGCCTGCTACAGAACCGATGGATTCATATGCATCGACTCCGCAGGAAAAATGCGGCAGATACGTATTCATTACTTAGCCATTTCTTCTACGAATGCACGCAGTTCATCACACTGGCAGTTTTCTCTGAAGCATGCCAGGAATCGATCAGTCAACGCTGCCTTTACCAATTCTGGATCAATTGCCTTTAAGCCTTCCAATACTGGCTTGCCTGCTGCTGCCTTCATTTCATTCAAAAGTGCAGCATTTCTATTCTGGCTTTCTTTTCGTCCAGGTTCATTTGGATAGCCCATTCCCTTAGGTGAACCAAATGCCTTTTCAAAAATTGTATGGATGTTCAGTTCTGCTCCCCATCCAAATCCCTTAGCATAAGGAATTGACAGTGCATTACCATTGTTGATCTGCAAGAACAGATATGCATCAGATGGTTCGATACAGTATCCGCAAACAACGCCTGGGAATGCATTCAGAGCCATCAAAGCTCCCTGACCTGTTCCGCATCCTGTTACAACAAAGTCAACTGCTCCTGAGTTCAACAGTAAGCATGCCTGAATCCCTAAGTGCAGATAAGTCAATCTTGGATTTTCTTCTGTATATGCTTCT
>JAFULN010000023.1 GCA_017473335.1 Erysipelotrichaceae bacterium | reverse complement strand
GTTTCTCACTCAAATAATCATTGAAAAAGAGGTCAAACTCATATGAGCTTGACCTCTCACTTTATCCCCATTAGATGGCGGAGTATATCCCCACTATCTGGTGGCATCATTTACTGGGTCCCCTCCAGTTGGCGTTAACCCCTTTTTTCTATTGACTAAAATATCCATGGCTTCAAGATAACCTTGAGCTCCCTTGCCTTTTACTTGGGCAACGCATGCCATTGCAGGATAAGAAATATGTCTAAAACTTTCTCGCTGCATGATATCAGAAAGATGAATCTCTACAGCAGGAATAGGTGCAATTGCCTTTAAGGCATCCAAAATCGCAATACTGGTATGCGTATACGCTCCAGGATTAATCACAATGCCATCCACACCTGTAAAGTAAGCTTCCTGAATCCAGTCTACAAGTGTCCCTTCATGATTAGTCTGACGAACTTCTACTTCAATATTCAGCTTTTCAGCATGATCATGAATCATTTGAACAATCGCTTTATAATCTACTGTTCCATAGATTCCTTTTTCACGTATACCAATCATATTGATATTAGGTCCATTTAATACAAGCAGTTTCATAGCGTATCCTTTCTATCAAAATACTTCCTGCGCTTTGTCGACTGTACAAACAAACGCTTCATTTCCTCTGTATCTTCTTGAGATAATACCTCTTTAAAGTGATCCAGTTCATTCTGAAAGGCAGTAATTTCATGAAGCAGATTCTCTTTGTTCAACAAAAATAACTCAGTCCATAAATGTTCATTGATTTTCGCAATACGTGTTAAATCTCTAAAACTGTCTCCTGTATATTCTACAAGATGAGTATTGTCATGTGTATTCATCAATGTCACCGCAATCACATGTGTCAGTTGTGAAAGGAATCCAATCATTTTGTCATGTTCATCAATGCTTAATTCTGCAATATGATGAAACTTTAATAACTTTGCAAACGCTCTAACGGTTTCAACAGCTTCTTTCGAATTCTTTTCAGTAGGAACAATAATATAATTGGCAGGCAAAAACAAGTCTGGATTACTGAAACGAACCCCAGATGTTTCTCTTCCGGCCATTGGATGAGACCCAACAAATTCTATTCCTGCTGGAAGCATATTTTGAATATGCATAAGCAGTTTAGACTTAACACCTGTAACATCTGTAATAATTGTACCTGAGGTAAAATCATCTTTATGACGCTTTATCCATTCTATAAGTATACTTGGATATAATCCTGAAATAATAAAGTCTGATTCTGCTAAAAAGTCATTATCATGAGTACTCCCATCATCAATCCATCCCTGTTCAAGTGCATATTGAATGGAATCTTCACTGATATCCATGGCAGTCACATGACATCCACATCGTTTTAATCCCTGTGCAATGCTTCCACCCATAAGACCTAGACCCACGATGTGAAAGCGAGTTTCTTTATTCAGCATGAACCTCAACTCCTAACTTCTTGATATCCTCAAAAAAACCTGGATAAGACTTATTGATAGCCTGTGCTCCTTCAATTGTTACAGGAACTTGTGCAATCGTTGCACCAATGGCAAGTGCCATCACAATACGATGATCGTTATGTCCAGAAAGAACTTCATTAGGATACCAGTTTGCATTCCCTTTAATCCAAACCGTATCTTCTGTACTGTGAATCTGTACTCCACACTTTCGAAGTTCTGATTCCATTGCTTCTATACGATCACTTTCTTTAATGCGCAATCTTCCAGCATTGATGATTTTTGTCTCACCTTGTGCAAAAGAAGCAAGCATCATCAAGGCTGGTCCTAAATCCGGACAGTCTGCAAGATCTATGACCACACCAGACAAAGTACTTTTTTCAAAAGAAATAATTGATTCAAATTGCTTTACAGAAGCTCCCATGTGTTCGATAATACTGACAATAGCACGATCACCTTGTTTAGAATCCAACTGTAGCCCATGACATGTCAGCGGCCCATTAACAACACCCAGTGCTGCATAAAAGGCAAGCTGACTATAATCCCCCTCTACACAAACATTGCAGGATGCATAGCTTTGATTTCCAGGAATAGATATTTTACAGTCATCAACCTGGATATATACACCAAATTTTTTGAGCATCTGCACTGTTAAATCAACATAACTCTTTGATTCAAAAGGACCATCAATAATCAGTGTTGAATCCGTTTTCAATAAAGGCAAGGCAAATAAAAGCCCTGAAATAAACTGAGATGATACATCACCACGAAGGTGTATTATCCCCCCTTGAAGCGAACCATTAACGATGAGCTGATTCTCTGTTCGACTCAAAGGTGTTCCATTTTCTTCAAAGAGTTTTTCATAGATGCTTTGAGGTCTTTGCATCAATCTTCCTTTGCCTGTAAAAGTTACTTTTTTTCCAAACAGTGAAAACAAAGGAATTAAAAAACGTAATGTTGAACCTGATTCTTCACAATCAACATAAAGATCATGTTCTGCAGTTAAAGAATCTATCCCATCAATTTCAACATAGTCTTTTCCATAAGTGACTTTAGCACCCGCTACTTCCATCGCTCTTAATGTTGCCCTAATATCAATTGAGTAATCAATATGATCAATACGGCTGTGTCCCTGTGCTAGTGCTGCACAAATGACTGCACGATGCGCAAGAGATTTGCTAGGGGGAATGGTTATGTCAAAAGCTGTTAGTTTTGATGGAACAATTGTCGCTTTCATTACAACTCCCTGCCCACAACATGGGCAATACTACGGCATTTCTCAACCAGACGCGCAAATTTATCAGGTTTTAAAGATTGACCTCCATCTGACCATGCACATTCAGGATTATTATGAACCTCAATAATCAGACCATCTGCCCCAGCTGCAATCGCAGCTAATGACATTGCTTCTACATAACGATAATCTCCTGTTGCATGTGATGGGTCAATAATAATGGGAAGATGAGTTCTTTCTTTAATGATTGGTATCACACTTAAATCCAAAGTATTTCTTGTATATTTTTCAAAGGTACGAATCCCACGTTCGCATAAAATTACATTTGGGTTTCCAGCAGCCATAATATATTCTGCAGACATGATCCATTCTTCAATTGTATTTGCCAAACCACGCTTTAAAAGAATTGGCTTCTGAGTCTTTCCTAATGATTTCAGAAGTTCAAAATTCTGCATATTTCTTGCACCGATCTGAATCAAATCCACATACTTGTCAAATTCTTCAATTTTATCAGAACTCATCAGTTCAGAAACGATTGGAAGTCCAGTCTTTCTTCTAGCTTCAACCAAATCTAAAATTCCTTCCGTTTGAAGCCCCTGAAATGCATATGGAGAAGTTCTAGGCTTATAAGCACCGCCTCTTAACATTACAGCACCTGCTTCTTTCACAGCCTGAGCAATGGATACAATCTGCTCTGCCCCCTCAACCGAACAAGGACCACCAATCACCACAATTTTCTCTTGTCCGCCAACTTTGATTCCAGCAACATCAATGACAGAATCCTCTGGATGAAACAAACGATTTGCTAACTTATATGGAGCTGCAATACGTGTTACATTACGTACAGCCACATTGGCCATAATACGTTTTTCATCCAGTTTCGCAGTGTCACCAACTAGTCCTAGAACATCGTGGGTTTCACCAACAACGTGTGTCACTTGAACACCATGTTTTTCTAAATCCGCAATCAATTTTTCTACTTCTTGTTTTGGAGCTGACTTCTTAATTGTAATAATCATAATTCAATTCCTTCTTCCCATCCCTCAAGGATTTTTGTACAAGTTTCTTCAATACTTTGGTTATTTTCCACTATTAAATCTGCATAATGTTCATAAAGACCTTTTCTTTTTTCATACAGTTCTTTTAACTGACTTTGTTTAGAACTTAATGGTCTAGATTCACTGACTTCTAAATCTTCTAACTTTCTTTCAAGGGCAACAACATATCCATTTTGATGCAAAGCAATCATATTCTGTTGACGAGTGACAATACCGCCACCACAAGAAATAATCTTGCCTGTTTCATTCATAAAACGCTTTGTAATTTCAGTTTCTTTCTTTCTAAATTCGTCTTCACCAAACTGTACAAAATAATCTTTAATACTCATTTGAATGTCTTTGACAATTTCTTCATCCAAATCAATGACTAGTCTGTTTGTCATATCACTAAGGGTTTTTGCAATCGTACTTTTTCCACATCCAGGCATTCCAATCAGTACTAAATTCTGTTTTTCTTTCATCAAATCATGAGTAATTTTCTTTACAATTTCATCTGAAAACTTTTTGGACTGAAAATGACCTGCTGCCATAACTGCCTGAGCCACCAGCATCATCAAACCTCCACAGGCTTTAATTCCTCTGTCTTTTGCCTTGGCAATTAATAAAGTAGACAATGGATTATAAACAATATCTATAACAGCTTCTAAATGACGAAAAACATCCAAGTTTATCACCAATTCATCAGAAGCAGGATACATTCCTACTGGACTTGTATTCACAATCATTTGAGCATCTGGATGCAAAGTGTAGCACTGTTCATATGTAATTGTTTCTTCTGAACGATTCTTTTTAACAAGAATGATTTCCTTTGCCTGCATCTTGCGTAAAACATAACATACAGCTTTACTGGCACCGCCATTGCCAAGCACGATAATCTTTTTATTTCGTACATCGATATCATGCATTCTCAGCATAATTTCAAAACCGCCTGCATCTGTATTGTATCCAATATATTTCCCATCTCGATATACAATCGTATTGCATGCACCAATCACTTGTACACTTTCATCAAGCTCATCTAGATACTGTAAAACAGTCTGTTTGTAAGGAATTGTAACATTTGCAGCCTGTATTTTCTTCTCTACAAATAATTGTTGAAGCTGATTTTCATCCACTTCAATCATCTGATAATTCAGATTTCCAAGCTGATGGTGAATCATTGCAGAATAACTATGACCTAGTTTTTTCCCAATCAATCCAATCATGTTACTTACCCATCCAATCTAGTTCAGATGATCTTGACAGCAGCAAGTCCAGCAAGCCAATGGCACATACAGAATCAATCACAACACGAGCACGATGCGCAATACATGGATCATGACGGCCTTCAATTGTTAACTCAACTTCCTCCATTTTACAAAAATCAACTGTTTTTTGTATCTTATAAATAGAAGGTGTTGGTTTGATAGCCGTTTGTATCAAAATTGGCATACCATTTGATATTCCGCCATTAATCCCACCATTATGATTAGAACAAGTCACAACATTTCCCTGTTCAATCATAAAACTGTCATTTGCACTACTTCCATACTGATGAATCAAGTCAAATCCATCTCCAAATTCAACTCCTTTTACTCCACCAATCGAAAAAATCAAATGAGACAGTACACTTTCTATGGAATGAAAATATGGATTACCAATACCTGCAGGAAGTCCTGCAATCGCTGTTTGAATTACAGCTCCAACTGAATCCTGATTCATTCTAGCTTGCTCAATACATTCTTTCATTCTTGCTTCAGCATCAGAATTCAGCACACTAAACTGTTTCTGATTGCATTGTTCAATCTGTTTTTCTGGATATAATGAATCAAAAGACTCATCCTGAATCTGCTGCATCTTAAAAAGATGTGAACCAATCACTATACCTCTTTCTTTCAGCAGCTGTAGACACAATGCACCTGCTGCAACCAGGGGTGCTGTCATTCTACCTGAAAAGTGGCCACCACCTCTGGCATCCTGAAATCCTCCATATTTGATTTCAGCTGTATAGTCTGCATGACCAGGACGTGCAATATATCTCATTTTTGAATAATCTTTTGAATGTTGAGAAGTATTTTCAATCATCAGACAAATTGGAGTACCACAAGTCAATCCATCTTTAAGACCAGAAATAAATTTTACCTGATCTGCTTCATGTCGAGCAGTAGACAATGACCCCTGTGCTCTACGCTTATCCATCTGTAACGCAAGAAAGTCCATATCAACTTTCATTCCTGAAGGAAATCCATCAATAACACATCCAATTGCTGGTCCATGACTTTCACCAAACAATGAAACGGTTATATATTGACCTATTGAGCTTTTCATTCAGATTCCCTCCTTTTCAATA
Organism: Erysipelotrichaceae bacterium; assembly: GCA_017473335.1. Taxonomy (GTDB): domain Bacteria; phylum Bacillota_I; class Bacilli_A; order Erysipelotrichales; family Erysipelotrichaceae; genus RGIG1896. The sequence goes on along the minus strand of JAFULN010000023.1, from coordinate 39,076 downwards.
ATTCATGCATTTGTTCAAAAGTACGTGTTTCTATCTTGGCTTCGCCAATCTTTGAAACAGTAATAATACTTGTTGATACATTGGAAGCCTTTTTATCTTTTACTAAATATTTAATCAATTGATTTGCATTTAACTGGTAATCAACGGGTGCACCCAATTTTATAAGACAGTTTAAAATACGCTGACGTATTTCTTCATTTTCACAAATCATCAGCATACCTAATCCTACCGCTTCTCCATGATAATACTTTGGCATTTCACAGCTTTCAATCGCATGACCAATCGTATGACCATAATTCAAAATTTTTCTTAATCCCTGTTCTGTTTCATCTTCTTCAACAACATGTTTCTTTATTTTTAAAGAACGCACAAGGATTTCTTCCAGATTCTCTTCAATCTCTTCTTCCTCGAAAATTCTAAACAGTTCTTCATCCTGTATACAGCCTGCTTTTAAAGCTTCTATTAAGCCACTGACTACATGACGTTTAGGTAGAGTACTTAATGTATCAGGATCAATCAAAACAAGTTTAGGCTGCCAAAAAGCACCAACACAATTCTTAACGTGATCTACATTGATCGCAACTTTACCACCAATACTGGAATCAATCTGTGAAAGTGTTGTCGTTGGAATTTGTATGAAATCAATTCCACGCATATAACTTGCTGCAACAAAACCCGATAAGTCTCCAACAACACCACCACCTAAGGCAATGACCTGATCCTTACGATGAAAATTATGCTTCAGCATCTCTTTAAGACATTTCTGATAGACTTCAAAGCTTTTTGCGTCTTCACCCTGCTCAACAACCATAAAAACTGCATCATTCAGCTGAGATAAAATACGCTGTTTCCAAACTTCTGGAACTCCTTCATCACTAATCACAAAGCTTTTGCGATTCACATCCAAATAATCACCAAGATGTTCAGTGCATCCTCTTTCTAGAATAATGGGATAACTTCTTTCTTTTAAGTCAACAACCAGCTTCATAACGTCCTCCCTAACATATAAAAAACCATATAGGCAATTCTATATGGCTTATTTTGCATTGAATTCACCATTAGATACTGCCTTTCAATTCAAAATGGGCAATATCATCGATATTCCCCTTTCAATCAAAAGTAGAAATAAAATCGTGAAACAAAGCAGATAGTATTCATAATTCGTTCCTCATTAAAATTATTCTAGCATGGTCTAAAATTCATTTCAACAAGTTTCAGAAAACTTCTCATTCACTCAACAAAGACTCAAATCCATCACGATAAATCTCAGTCAAACGTTCAATTTCTTCTTGTGTCATTGTACGCTCATGGGCATCATGTTCAGGGAAAGTATCTTCATGGTAAGAAACAATCTGTCCTTCCTTAAAGAAGAAAACAAATGGTACATACAGATGCTTTTCACCTTCATCATTTTCACTCAGCACATCTATCACAACATCTCTAAATGCCGCATATCCTTCATTCTCTAAGACACGCAGTTCACTTTCTCTTGTATTGTCAGGACGTGTATTGATATAGCTAATAGATGCATCAAATTCCTTAGCAACTTCATTTAAAATTGGCATCGCCTCCAAACACCATGGACATGTTGAAAAACCAATATAAAGCACAAACGTCTGCTTGTTTTCAATCGCATCCAGCACTTCTTCAAATGAAGCTTCCAGAAATACATGATCAGAATCCATAAAATTCTCGTAAGCACTCATATCAGCCTTCTCATCGCCACATGGTGCCAAGACCGCACATCCATGTGAGCTACCTTGAGAATCCGGTGTAGGATCTGGTTCAACTGTCTGAGACACACATCCACACAAACATACACACAATAGTAACAAAATGATTTTTCTCATCGCAACCCCTCCGAATCTGCCTTAGGATAACATCCCAAAAGTTTATATTCAACACAATGCTGTACAATTTCGCCCAGAACTTCTTTCATAAGTTCGTCATTAATGTTTCCTTCAAAATCAACATAGAAACAATATTCAAACAACTGGCCCTTTAATGGTCTGGACTCCAGCTTCAGCATATTGATCTGATGCTTGGCAAATACTTGAATCACTTTAAACAGTGCACCAGGCTCATGATTTACTACCAGATACAAAGATATCTTATTCGCATCTTTTGATACAATCATTTTCTTTTCAACACAAAGAAAACGGGTTGTGTTTGACTTTAAATCATTCACATCAGAAATCAATACTGGACATCCATAATATTCCGCAGCCAAATAACTGGCAAGTGCTGCTTTGCTAGGATCATTCAATTCCTTAATATATTCTACACTTTTTGCGGTATCCTGATAAGGAACCTGTTTAATCTGTGGATGAAGTCGAAAAAATTCACTGCATTGAGAAAGTGCTTCTGGATGTGAATAGACTTCTTTGATTTGTTCAACAGAAGATCCAGGTATACCAATTAAATTCTGTGCAATACGAACATACTGTTCACCCGTTGCACAGCATCGATGTTCATGAAGCAAATCATAAGTACGATAAATAGTACCTGTTGTACTATTTTCTACAGGTAAAAGTGCTGCATCTAACAGACCAGCATCTAAATCATTCAAAATATCATAAAAATTAGTATAGTTGCATGCTTCTATGTTTTGACCTTGAAAATAACGCTGTACTGCAATTTCACTAAAAGTACCGTGTGTACCTTGATAACCCACTTTCATAAAACAGTCCTCCTGTCTATGTCTTTTTTTATTTTAACACACATGATAAAATAGTCACAATGAAAAAAGGTGAAACATGAAACATAGAACAGTTGAAAATATATGTACTGTACTGATGATTTTGTCTACATTTTTGATCAGTTCAAAATGTTCACTGACAGAAGAAAACTGGACTGTACTGCTTCTAAAACCAGAAAAAACACTGCTGTATATATTTGGTACACTTGGCAGTATCCTTTTCTGTTTTTTGTTGTATCGGCTCTCACAACGCGTAAGAAAGCCTCTGAAAGCACTATGTATCTTCACTGCTATATGCATGCCATTGTCTTTAATGTTTATCTATGAGCCTATAAACCATCAGCTTCAGACAACACTCCATCTTTTATTTGCATATCTCTATTTCTTTGAAGTGAATGCAATTTACATACATATTCTCTATACGCTTCACTTTCGTGAACCTAAAATCTTCCATCATCTTCTAAAAATATATCTGTTTATTTTAGCAGGATGTACAGGACTATGTGTGCATTTTATGGTTATTAACACACTATTTGAACTTGCTTTCACCTGTTCAATGACCCTTCTTATTGACTACTCGCTTCATCTTCTAAAAGAATAGCATCAATTGAATTCTGAAGCCAGTTTATCCAAGTCAAGTGAGGATATTGTTGTAAAACAGGTTCAAATTGTTTAACCCACTCTGCACCATCCAGTCCATTGTGCCAAATATCCGCAAACACACAGTCATAACAATTCAAATCCAGTGTTTCAAGTGCCTGCATCGCATCCATCTGAATCAGCTGGATTTTTTCTTTGTGTTCAAACACACTCAACAAATCATGAGAAAATAAATTAATCGCATCTTTAGATACTTCTACAATATCAATGGAGACAACATCATTCTTTTCTGAAACATGATAGGCAAAATACCCCATTCCTAAACCCAACACAAGAACTTTCCCATGCATTTTTTCAATACAAGGTCTCATTGTATGAACTTCACTTGGTACAATGCTCATCCATTCTATCCCATTTTCAAACAGGATAGGATATTCAACCTGCTGAGAAAAACATCCCATTGCGATACGCTGAATCGACTGACAATCCATTTTAATATCATCAATAAACATCAGTTCATAAGGTTCAAATCTCATCCATTCCATCTGAAATTGACCAGAGTGTATCTTACGATGATGCAGTTTTTTCAGATATGCATCCTGTTCAATCAGTGATGAACTCATTATTTGAAAATCTTTCTCAAAATAGTGATGAAACAAAGATCTTTGTTCAGGATGTTCTTCAAAATCAAATCCCAAATACGCAGCCATAAGTTCCAGCACTGCCTGTTTTTCACTCATCTGAAACATTCTCATAAATTCATCTACAAACTCTTTTTTGATACATCTTGGATCATTCAACACTAATTCTGAAGCTGCATTCATCATAACTGCATTCATTTTATCCGTTTCTTTCATTCAACACCTCTATATGAAAAGGTCATTTTTCAATGACCTTTCCTACTTATTTTAAGTTTTCCAGCATTGTCAGTGCTGCATCAATAACTTTATCCATGTCATAGTACTTATAAGCACCTAAACGACCACCAAAAATCACATTGCCTTCCTTAGCACCAAGTTCTGCATATTTCGCATACAAAGCAGTATTTTCATCATCATTTAGCGGATAATATGGTTCAGTACCAACAGACCATTCAGATGAATACTCACGTGAAATAATCGTAGTAGGCTGTTTACCAAATTCAAAATGCTTATGTTCAATAATACGAGTAAATGGAACTTCACGTGCAGTATAGTTTACTACTGCATTTCCCTGATAACTTTCCATATTCAGTTCTTCAGTTTCAAAACGAACACTACGATACTTAAGCGGACCAAACTGATAATTGTAATATTCATCGATACATCCTGTGAAAATCACTTTTTCAGCTGCATCAGGATTTTCCTTCATAAATTCAAAGTAATCTGTATTCAGCTTCACTTCAACTCCATCAAGCATCTTCTCAACCATCTGTGTATATCCACCCATTGGAATCCCCTGATAGCGGTCATTGAAATAATTGTTGTCATACGTAAAACGACATGGCAAACGTTTGATAATAAAGCTAGGCAAATCTTTACAGTCTCTTCCCCACTGTTTTTCAGTATAGCCCTTTACCAGTTTTTCATAGACATCAGTTCCTACTAAAGACAATGCCTGCTCTTCCAGATTCTTAGGTTCAGTAATGTTCAAATCCTTGACCTGTTTTTCAATCATATCTTTTGCTTCCTGAGGTGTACGAATATTCCACATTTTAGAGAAAGTATTCATATTAAACGGAAGATTATACAATTCATCTTTATACACTGCAATTGGAGAATTGATGTAATTGTTAAATTCTGCAAACTGATTCACATAATCCCATACCTTTTTATTAGATGTATGAAAAATATGAGCCCCATACTGATGAACATTGATACCATGTACTTTTTTTGTATAAATGTTTCCTGCAATATGATCACGACGATCAATCACTAAGCATTTCTTTCCCTTTTTTGTCAGCTCATGAGCACAGACTGCACCATAAAGACCTGCACCAACAATCAAATAATCAAACATAATTTCACCTGTCCTAACTTGTTTTCTATCTTAAATTTTACTAAAAAACAGTCATGAAATCAATCAAAGACAAAAGAAAAGACTCTTTCGAGTCAATGTTCTTGTCCTGCAGTCACTTTTATATCTTTATCATAGAGAATAATCGCTTCAAGCGAAGCAATAATACCAGTGATGATATCCTCTAAAGACATACTTGGATACTGTGGTTTACTCTGTGTCTGTTCAGAAAGATAAGGAATATGAATAAAACCTGCACGCTTATTTTTATATTTTGTAGCACACAAATGAAGAACACCATACATCACATGATTACAGACAAACGTCCCTGCAGTGTTGGAAACAGCTGCATGTATCCCTTTGTTTTGAATATGCTGTACCATTGCCTTGATTGGAAGAGTTGAGAAGTATGCAGCAGGGCCTGATGAAACAACAGGTTCATCAATTCTTTGAACACCTGCATTATCTGGTATACGTGCATCATCCCTATTAATGCCGATACGCTCAACTGTCATCGCATTTCTTCCTCCAGCCTGCCCAATAGATACAATCACATCTGGATCATATTTTAAGATTGCTTCTTCAATCACAGAGATAGATAATTGAAACATCGTTGGTATAATCAGCGGAATAATTTCAGCATCTAAAACATTCTTAGGAAGACGTCTAACTACTTCACTAGAAGGATTAATAGATTCACCACCAAAAGGATCAAAACCGGTAACAAGTATTTTCATGAATATGCACCTCACAAAGATATTGTACTAAAGAAAAAAAACAAGTCTCAAGTAAACAACATCCCGTACTTTTGTACGGGATGTTTATTTATTCTTTTACAAATTCTCCATTCACAAAGACCATAGAAACAGTATCTAAGATTTCAAATGGACTTCCTTTTACAATAACAATATCTGCATCCTTGCCAATTTCAATCGAACCCACTCTATCTTCAATCCCTAAATGTCTTGCAGGATGAATTGTAATCGCCTTTAATGCTTCAATAGGCTTCATACCTGCTTGTACCGCCAGACCGGCACACATTGGCAGATACTGCTGAGGAACAACGGGAGCATCTGTGATAATTGAAATCGGAATTCCTGCGTTAGAAAGAGCTACAGGGGCCTCGAAATCAAGATTCTTGCATTCAAACTTGCTTCTGGAATGAAGTGAAGGACCTACTGCAAGTTTAAAATCAGTCTCTAAAGCTAATTCCTCTGCAATAAGTGCACCATCAGTCACATGTTCCAGTGTCATCTTCACATCAAACTCTTTCGCAATACGAATCGCTGTAAAAATATCATTGGCCTGATGTGCATGAGCTTTTAATGGCATTTCCTTATGAAGTACAGGCAGCATAGCCTCCAGTTTCATATCCCATTTTGGCATTTTGGAGATATCCCCTTTTGCACGCTGTTTCTTTTCATCATATTCTTTTGTCTTCAAAAGTAGTTCTCTCAGTTTTGCAGCAGTAGACATGCGAGAAAAATTACTCTTATCTTTATATACACGTTTTGGATTTTCTCCAAAGGCACATTTCATGGCCACACCTTCTTTAATCAGCATATCATCAATACGATGTCCCACGGTTTTGATGGCACAGAATGTACCTCCAACAACATTTGCACTTCCAGGACCAGTACCAACACAAGTCACACCGCCCAGTGCAGCCTCCTTGAACGTGATATCCATTGGATTGATGCCATCCATGCCTCTTAAATGAGGTGTTAGCGGATCTGTCGCTTCATTGGTATCATTCCCTTCAAAACCGATTGAACTTTCCTGCATACCTAAATGAGAATGTGCATCGATAAAACCAGGAAATACATTCATACCTGATGCATCAATTACTTCCCATTCAGATTCACACGCAATATTTGCTTCCACTTTAACGATTTTTGAACCATCAATCAATATATCCACCTTTTCTGGAACATCTTTCGTCATTGTGTACACTAAACCATTTTTAATCAGTTTCATGTTATGCCACTCTCTTTCCATCAATATATGTTGCGACAACTTTAGACTGGCTTTCAAAAAGACTTCCATCAACCAGTACTAAATCTGCATCTTTACCAACTTCCAGTGAACCTACTCGTTCTGATACACCAGCATGTTCAGCAGCATTGATAGTAATCGCCTTTAGTGCATCAAATGGCTTCATGCCATCTTTTATTGCTAGACCTGCACATAATCTTAAATACTGCTGAGGAATCACTGGTGCATCCGTAATAATCGATACATGGCATCCTGCATTAGCTAAATCACCTGCAGTTTTAAACGATTTATTTTTAAGTTCAAACTTTGATCTATGACCAAAGGAAGGTCCTACTGCCAGCATGACATTTTCCTTAACTAAATCATCAACAATCAAACTTCCGTCAGTAACATGTTCGAGCGTAATATTCACATCAAATTCCTTCGCAATACGAAGTGCAGTAAAAATATCATCTGCACGATGAGCATGAGCTTTCAAAGGAATTTCTTTACGAATGACTGGAAGCATGGCATCCAGTTTCATATCAAATCCAGGTTTCTTTCCATTTTCACCTGCAGCTTTCAGCTTTGCATCATATTCTTTCGTCTTAAAAAGAATTTCTCTCAGCTTTGATGCAGTCGCCATACGACTTGCATTGTTTTTGTCTCTGTAACAGCGCTTTGGATTTTCACCAAAAGCGCATTTCATCGCAACCTTATCATTGATCACCATATCATCGACACGCTTGCCTACTGTCTTAATCGCAATAAATGTACCACCTACAACATTTGCACTTCCTGGACCTGTACAAACCGTTGTAACGCCGCCTTCACGCGCTTCCTTAAAGCTGATATCCATCGGTTCAATACAATCAATCGCTCTTAAATGCGGAGTTAGAATATCCGTCATTTCATTGGTATCGTTGCCTTCAAAACCAATACCACTTCCAGATGTGCCTAAATGAGAATGAGCATCTACTAATCCAGGATAAACACTCAATCCTTCTGCATCAACAATCTCACATTCCAATGGAACTTCAAGAAGTTCACCCATTTTAATAATCTTTCCATTATCCATCAAAACATCGACGATCTGAGGCTGTTCATGCACAGCATCAAACACAAGTCCATTACGAATACAAATCATATCAAACCCTCCAACTTCTTTAGGTCTATTTTATCACTTTCTGATAAGAAAATAAAATCCCGAACTATCGGGATTAGATTTTGATTTTATAGCCAGCTTTTATCACTGCATTCATAATTTCTTTATCAGAAACTTCTTTTTCATAAGATACTACAACTTCTTTCTTGGAAAGGTTTACTTTCGCTGACACCCCATCAATCGAATTAATTGCCTTCTCTACCCAAGCCTTACAGTGATCACAATGCATCCCTTCCACAATGAATGTCTTAGTTTTTATAACATGACTTATTTTCTTTTCTTCCGTTTTTATTTTTTCACCAGTTCCACAGCAAGAACTTTTTCCCTGAAAATGTCGCACTGTAAACAAAATACCAATGCCAATCAGTACAGCTAAAATCGCAAGTATCAATAAATCACCCATAGAATTCACCCCTTGTTAGTTATAGCTAACTTAAGTTTACGCTTCTTTTAACCCTTTGTAAAGCATAAAAGGGACATTTGTCCCTTTACGATTTCTCATTTAAATATTTATTAAATAAAATTAGAATCATTGCAATTACTGCGGTTGCTGCCCCAATCCAGAAGATATGATAGCTAGTTCCATACTGATACACAAAACCAAAAACCTGTGTAATCAGTGCAGAACCGATGGTACATACTGCACCATAGAAAGCCATTGCAGTAGATAATACTGAACGTTCTACATTCTTATGAATATAAGTGACATAGCACACAGAGCTGACCGCAATGGTAATACCATGCAGTGTTGTGGCCAAAAGGAATACATACACACTAGAAGTCGTTGCACACAGTACAAAACGTACAATCTGAACAACAGCACCCAACATAAACACATTCTTTAGTGTCATGCGTCTAAAAATACGATTGGCAAACATGACAATGACTACTTCAGGAAGTACCTGAGCACAGCTGAAAATGCCAATCATGGAATCATTCTGTCCTAATGTGTTGATTAGATGGTTTCCAGAATAGTTTAAAATGCAGTCTACTACCATGCTAGTTGTCAGCATGACTGCTAGTACAAACAAATATTTCTTATTAGTCAACAGCTTCTTGACGCTTTCACCATAATTGTCGCTGTTTTTTTCAACTTCACGCACTTTCCCTTTTGGCATCAAAAGAATCATGATGCCAGCTGCAAAAGAACAGACAATGAAGACTTCCATATAAGGTCCGCTGAATCCAAGTTCAAACATGATGTTGGCAATTACAAAGCTTCCCAGCAGATAGCCAACAGAGCCCATTGATCTTGCAAAGGCAAAATCTTTGTTGTGATCTGAACAAAACTGAACACCAACTCCATCCACTAAAGACCAGACATTTTGTCTGAACATGGATAAAACAACTGTCAGCATCAATACTGGAAGAAACTCTTTTTGTGTCATCCAGACCATCGAGATGAGTCCTGCCATTCCAAGAATCAGCGCAATCACTCCACGAGGATTGCGTGTTTTATCACTTAACACTCCCCACACAGGCGTTATCACCATCGATGCCACCATTCCCAAAGAAGTAATCAGACCAATCTGCGAACCATTGAAGCCTAAGCGTTCAAAGTAGACATTCAGATAAGGTGCATATACTCCTAACGTAATGTAATATACGATATAAAATACACATAGCAATGCATATGCTTTTTTACTGTCTAAATTTTTCATAGGCTATATCATACCATCACTAATTCAAGGAATCAACAGCTTTTTCATCAATTTCAAACATTGGAATGAGCTGTTTTTTTGTGACATCCACTAAACCTAAATCACTCATTTTCACATTAGGAATTACAGGCAGTGCCAGTGTAACAATGCGCAGTAGCGGATTCTCAAAAGAAGTCATGCCCAGTTCACGATTGGCTTCCTTCATTTTTCGTGCATCCAGTGCCAATTCTTCTGCTGGCTTCATCGATAATAGTCCTGCAACAGGCAGAGCCAATGTATGCAAAATCTTTCCATCCTTTACTGCACACATACCGCCATGAACACGTTTGATTTCATTGGCTGCGATGAGTGCATTTTCAGTTGTATCATACACAATCGTTAAATTATGACAGTCATGAGAGACCGTGCTGGCTAATGCGCCAGCAGCAGACCCAAAACCTCGTACAATCTGCAGTGCAATGTGATCATAGTCAGGATATCGATTGATGACCGCAACAAACTTCAAATCAGGATCATTCAGCTGAAGCTTGCCGTCCACAACATCAAATTCCTCCTGAACCACTTCACTAAAAGAACTTTCCTTTGTCTCATACTGCATGATGTTAGCCATGATTTTCCCCTGTTTAATCGGAGTTTTGATGATAAAGTCATCTACACTGAGTTCTTTGATACAGATGGAATTTTTCTTTTCAATCTCATGAGTCTTTTCTTTGATTTCAACACAAAGATGACCATTTTCTGCAACTTTTTTTCCTTCAAAGAAAACCATAACTGGTTGAATCTCTTTTAAATCTTCCAATATTACTAAATCTGCCACATATCCTGGAGCTACAGCACCTAAATGCTCCATATGAATTGCCTGTGCAGAATTATAGGTGGCAGCACGAATTGCATCCACTGGATGCATGCCTTTTTCAATCATGATGCGAATACCGCCATTGATATGGCCAGCAGATAAAATATCATCTGATTCACGATCATCTGTACAAAGACAGACATGATCAAGATAGCGGCTGTTTTTGACCCCTTCCCATACACCATCAAAATTGGTCGCAATGGATGAATTCGCTGTGTCTAAATACATCCCCTGAGCCAGTTTTTCATAGGCTTCTTTTGGATCATGGGTTTCATGACATGTTGCAGGTCCTCCGCACAAATACGCGCTCAGCATGCGTCCTGTAAGTCCTGGACCATGTCCCTGAATATAGATTCCCTTCTTTTCTGCAGCTTCAATGATGTTCATCATGCGCTCTTCACCATAAATAACAGCTAAATAATCCATCACTTCCGCAAGTCCAATAACTCGTTCAAGCTGACTCAGCTCTTCAATCGTATCCGCAAGGAAATCAGCCCCAGCATGTTCAAGATGAGGAACAGATGGCACACAGGATGGCACATCAATCAGCTGGCGCATTGGCAGATCCTGTGAAATATCATGCATGTAGCGTACACCTTCTACACCCCAGACATTTCCAATTTCATGAGGATCTGTAATGACAGTTGTCGTCCCCCATGGAATCACTGCCTTCGCAAAGTTTCGAGGTGTCAGCATGGAGCTTTCAATGTGCACATGCGAGTCAATAAATCCAGGCACGATATACTTCCCCTGAACATCAATGATTTCTTTGGCTTCAACAGGCTCATCATGATAGTCCACATGACAAATAAAACCCTGTGAAACATAAACAGTCCCCTTTTTGATTTCACCATTGAATACATTCACAATCTGGCCATTGACTAATGCCAAATCACTTCGTTTTTCACCTCTGGCTGCCTTTAAGAACTCTCTTCGATCTTTAACTTGTAGTTTTAGCATACATTTTCCCCCTCACTCCTCTTATTTCTTTTTCAGCATCACGACAGATAATATCATGACTACTAATCCTAAAATATATGTTGGCCAGTAAATCACCGAATATAGAAACAAAAAATCTAGCATGTTCCATGATTCTACAGACATGCTGTAAAAACATAAAAGAAATGGCCAGACAAATGGAACCAAACTGATGATAAATAGAACTTTCCAAAATTCTCTCATATGTTTTTCCTCTTGATAAACCGATTATATCGAATTTCAGTGCAAAAGAAAACCTCCTGATGACTTTTGTCATCAAGAGGCTTTTCGTAAAATCTTATTCAGCAGCTGCGTTAGCACCAGCGATGCGGCCATAGAATGTACCTGCACCGATTGCCATACCGCATGATGGATAGTTATCACCAATCAGACCTGTGAATGCAACTTCACCAGCTGCATACAGACCAGGAATAGGATTGTTGTTTGTATCCAATACATGTGCTTCAGTATCCAGAACCAGACCACCTAAAGTGAAGCTGATAACTGGAATCATACGGAATGCATAGTACTTTTCGCCTTCGATCTTCCACAGATGATCTGCACGCTTACCGAAGTCTTCATCGACTCCCTTATCGCACAGTTCATTGTAGCGTTCAACTGTTGCAACAAATGTATCTTTGTCCATTTGACAGATTTCTGCCAGTTCTTCCAAAGTTGCTGCCTGAGCAGTTGATTCCAGAGTCATACCATACTGAATTGCAGGGTTTGGATCTGTTGAAGTAGCGATGTACCAGCCATAAGGAACTCCTGTTCTTTCCATTGCAAGAGCAGTATTGAACTGATAGCTATATTCATTAACAACACGTTCACCAGTGTAGCTTACCATTAAACCACCCTGTTCACCGCCGCCTGCGCCGCATGTGAAGTCAATAAATACTGGAGCTGCTGATGGGCTATCCCAAATCTGAGCACCTAAAGCACCTGCCATAACCAGACCATCCCCTGTGTTGCCTGCAGGAACACTTGAATAGTAACCAGTATCACCAGGAATTCTAGCCATCATTTCACGGTTCTGAGCATATCCACCTGTTGCCAATACAACAGCATCAGCATTCACTGTTACAACACTGCCATCAGCCTTCACACCCTTAACGCCAACTACCTTGCCAGAAGCATCTGTCAGCAGTTCGTTTGCAGTTGTGTTATAGATGATTTCTCCGCCGTTTTCAACAAAGCTCTTTGTCAGTGGAACTGTAATGCGTCCGCCATGACCATCTGTCATACCGCTCAAAGCAAGAGTATTATGTACCCACCAGATTGGCAGATTGCTGTGAACAGCTTCAACATCTTCAAATACAACACCATGCTGAGTCAGATAATCAAGATTATCAGCAGAACCATAAACAAATGGTTTCAGCAGATCTTCATTAATGAAGTCTCCGCCAACTTCCATCAGATAGTCATACAGCAAATCAGGATTGTTGTCCATGTTGTATTCAGTCATCAGTTCTGTACCAGCAGCCAGAATCTTACCACCGCTGCGTGAAGTAGAACCGCCTGTGATTCCCTGTTTTTCAACGATCAGTACTTTTGCACCATTTTCGATTGCAGAAATACCTGCAGTCAAACCAGCAGCACCACCGCCGACAACAACAACATCCACATCATATGTAACGTCTTTTGCTTCTTCTTTAGCTACTGCAACAGCTTTTAAAGCATCCACATCAGCACCAGCCTGTGCAGCTGCATCTGCAACTAATGCAATAACAGCATTTGAAGATACTGTCGCACCAGTAATAGTGTCAACTCCTAAAGATTGAGTTTCAACAATTTTTGCAGATAATGCTTCAACTGGAGTTGTGTCCATACCATAAGCAATCCCCAAAGTATCACCGCAGCTTGTTACATTGATGGATACGATAGATGTTTCATCAAATGTCACTTCACCAGTGATTTCTCCGCGATATCCATTGACAGTTGCAGTGTAAGTTCCTGCAGTAAAGCTGATTGCAGAATCAGTTTCACCGTTTTTAGCCTTGATTGCCTTGCGTACTGCAGACTTGATCGCTTCAGATGTAATAGATGCACCAGATACTACATCAACATCAGCACTGTCAGCTTCAACGATCTTTGCAGGCAGCTGATCTACAGCATTAGACCCAATACCCTGAGTTTCATTTTCTGCAGTCACTTCTACCTTAGTGATGTCTTCCCCTTTAAATGTTACTTTAGCTGTAACTGTTCCGCCAAAACCTTCAGCAGAACCTTCAAATACTTCCTCCTGTACAGGAGCTGAGCATGCTGCTACAGAAAGCACCATTACCAGAGAAAGAGCACAGATTAAAAGTTTTTTCATTTTTCTTTCCTCCCGTCCCTTTTCAGGTAATAACAGTTTATCATTTCCACTAAATGGACAGTCAACCCCATTTTTCATTTAAAAAGTTTGTGAATTAATTATCTTTTTGTTACAAAGTTCGATGAAATTGTTAAGAAAATCACATTATCTTCTTGTTTAAACCGTCCTGTTAGGGTATAGTTTCTGTAGGTGGTGGTTTCTATGCGCATTCATGAAGTTTCAAAACAAACTGGATTAACTAAAAAAGCGATTCATTTTTATGTCACTCAAGGTCTGCTTCATCCTTTAAAGCTGGATAATAACTACTATGAATTTTCTAATGAGGATATACAGCTTTTACATCAAATTATCGCTTTCAGAAAAGCAGGAATCTCTATTCAAACCATCAAAGAAATCTATGATTATCCTGCTGCCACAAACTTCTTTCTTCATCGTTCCTTTCATCAGCTGAAACAGGAACTCACAGAAAAAATGACGCAGCTGGAAAATCTGGAGATGATTTTAGAGACCATCCCTCCAAATGGAACACCAGTTGACGTAGGCAATCTCAATCAGGACAATTTCATAAATCATCCTGAACCACATTGGCTCGATACAAAGCATCCTGATTTTGATGAACGTATGATTGCCATTTTGATTCTTGCCCCTTTTATGGATATTCAAGTGGATGAATATAAACAATATCTCTGGGATAAAATCTTTAACGATTTAAAAAACCAGTTTAAAGATAATCTCAAAATCCTCAGCAATATGATTTACTTTTTATCAGGTGAACAGATTCGAGACTCTTCGACATTCCAGTTCAATCTGTTAAAAAAGATTGCCTATAGTGAAGATTTGAGTGAATATGTTTCATATTTAATGGACTGCATTCAACAGCTATATACAAATGACGAACTTACACAAAAATGGATTCTCCTTCATGATCCTGTCCTGATTCCTGTTCTGAATTTCTTCAAAAGAACATCAGAAAAAAAGCGAATCAGTCAATACAATCCCTTGTTTGAGCAGTATACAGACAAAATGAAAACCATCATTCATGAATGTGTCTCACAAATCAAGGACACTCCATTTGAAAAAGAACTGACTTTAAAGCTGAAAGGAAACATTAACATCGAAGATGAATGCTATTCAGACTTGTTTCTTATTTTCACCTTTCATAAAAGTATTTATTCTCAATGCTCAATCTCAGAAATCAAACAATGCTTACTCTAAAATACAGCCAGAAATGGCTGTATTTTAACTTATCCTGCTTATCTGTATGTGTGTTTCTTTTCATCATTTCTTCACAATGAATTCATTGAAACCATCATATAGAATGATATAATAGGTTTGCATCTAGTTTTAATAACTAGATGACAGGTTATGGAGGTTGATTATGGAATCTGTATCACGCATCAAGAAAATCATGCAGGGAACTTTAAAATTATCCTTTGGCGAAGAAGTGTTTAACAGTATTACACATGGTGTAATGTCCATCATTATGCTTCTTCTTTTACCCTTTAGTGCAGTTTATGCCTATGCTACTTCTGGCATTACAAAAGCCGTTGGTGTCAGCATTTTTATTTTATGCCTATTTTTAATGTACATTTCAAGCACACTTTATCACTGCATGAGCTATGAGAGTCCACACAAAGCAATTTTCCGCATCTTAGACCATATTTGTATTTACCTTGCAATTGCAGGAAGCTACACTCCTGTTGCTCTTTCTTTAATCAAAGGATGGCAAGGACTTCTTATCCTCATAATTCAATGGACAATGGTACTTATCGGGATTTTATATAAGTCGATTTCTACCAGAAGCATGCCAAAGCTATCTTTGACGATTTATCTTGTGATGGGATGGACTGCTTTGATTTTTATTCCTTCTCTTGTCGCCAAATCTTCTCCATTATTTCTTATCTTTATTGTTACAGGAGGAATCATGTATTCCATTGGAGCATTTTTCTATGCAAAACATGATTTGAAATATGCACATGGTATATGGCATTTGTTTATTGTTCTAGCAACCATCTTTCATTACATTGCAATTGTATTCTTCATTTAAAAACTGATATACTTGATATGAAGAATCAGTGGGGTGAGCACATGTTAATAAAAGATGCAATTCAAATCATGAAAGATTACTGCAAAGGGATTGGCTTTGATGGAAAGCCAATTGATGACTTTAAAACAAGAGATAAGATTTTATATGGTAATCCAAATCAGGAAATCACAGGAATCGTAACAACCTGCTATGCATCTGTTGAAGTGATTCACAAAGCCATTCAACTAGGCGCAAACTTCATCATCGTCCATGAAGCACTGTTCTGGAATCATGGTGATCATACTGACTGGTTAAAAGACAACAAGACTTTTCAGTACAAAAAAGCACTTCTAGATGAAGGAAATATCTGTGTATGGAGAAATCATGACTATATTCATTCTGGTATTCCTTTAAAAGATGGAACGTATACTGATGGAATCTTTTATGGTGTGATGGAAGAATTAGGATGGACAAACTATCTGATAGGTGACATTCATAGGCCTGTCTTGTTTGAATTTCCAGAAACAACAGTTCATGAATTTGGACACATGCTGAAACAGAAATTAAACTTGAATGGTGTCAAAATTATTGGATCTTTAGATTCTCCAGTGAAGAAAGTTTGGATTCCAGGACACATTGATGGTCGCATTGACAATCAAATTCTGGAAACGATGGAAAAAGAAAATATTGATACACTTGTTGTACTTGAATGTACAGACTATACAGTTGCAGAATATGTCAGGGATTCAACCATGTCACATCTTCCAAAGACAATCATCGCATTAGGTCATTTCAACTCTGAAGAACCAGGAATGAAATACATGCTTAAATATTTACCAGAAGTACTCAACATTGATGTCAAAATGACATTTATACCATGTACTGATATGTTTACCTTTGTAAAATAAGAAAAGCACTTGTAAAAAAGTGCTTTTTGTCTGTTTAGATTGTTGTCCAGCCCCCATCAACTGTCAAAAGCTGACCAGTTGTGTAGCTTGATGCATCAGATGCAAAGTAAATCAATGCACCATCCAGTTCACCTTCCTGACCAACTCTTCCCATTGGACAATATGCTGCAATCAGTGGTGCAAACTGTTCATTGTTTCCGATATCACCAGTCATTTCACTCGCAAAGTAAGCAGGCCCAATCGCATTGACTGTAATACCCTTCTTTGCCCATTCAGAAGCAAGTGCCTTTGTCATCATTTCAACAGCACCCTTTGTTGTTGCATAAGCAGACAATGGCATACCATTCATCACAACTGTTGAATGAATAGAACCAATGTTAATAATCTTTCCATAACCTCTTTCCAGCATGTGGCGACCTACTTCTCTTGCAAAATAGAATACACCATCAATATTCGTTTTAATCATCGTTGACCACAGCTGTTCTGATGTAGATTCTGCTGGTGCAGTCCATCCTAATCCTGCATTGTTCACTAAAATATCTATCTTGCCATAATGTTCAATGACATCTTTTACTGTTTCATTGATCTGTTCAACAACGGTCACATCACATGCATGCACATAGCACTTTACACCCATGGCTTCAATGACTTTCTTAGTTTCTTCCAGCTTTTCAATACGTCTTGCACAAATTGCAATATCTGCACCCTGATTAGCTAAAGCTTTCGCAAACTGAACACCAAGACCTGAAGAAGCACCTGTAATCAGTGCAACTTTTCCAGTTAAATCAAAATAATCTTTTTTCATTTTCTTCTCCTCTTATGAATTAAAATTCATGGTATTATTATAGTGAAGAAAGGATGTTGTGAAAAGTTGCACATTTAGCAAAGTGACAACATAATCTATATGAATACCAATAAGAAAAATCTCGCTATTGCCTTAAAAGAAATCTGTGCATCAAAGCCGTTGGATAATGTCACTGTCACAGAAATCACAAAGAAAGCCAATCTAACTCGTCAAATTTTCTATCATCATTTTGTCGATAAATATGAACTGGCTAAATGGATTCATATTCAGGACTATCTGAATATCGTCACACATCCTGATTTTAAGAATCAAGACACACTGACATGGAAATCCATCTCTAAAGACTGGCTAACAATGATCGAAAAAGAAAAAAACTTCTATAGAAACCTGTACTATTCATCTTCTGAAAATCAGTTTCTTCAACTTATTCATCAGCATATGTTTAATGCCTATGACTATATTCTTAAAAGTGAATTGAATGGACCCCTAAATGAAACAGTGCAATTTCAGCTGGAGTTTTACTGTATTGGAATGACTTTAAAAATCCACGAATGGATAAAATCCAGCACTCCAATCCCTGCTGAACAATTCTGTAATCTTCTGTTTGAATCCATGCCTGAACAAATCAAAACATCTGTTAATCAGTATACTATTACGAAACAGCAGCTGATTTCACAAACTCAAAGTGTTGTTGCTGAATGTGAAGTTTATTAAATAGCTGTCAGAATCATTCTTTCTGATAGCTTTTTTTTACGTGCCAATCAAATTTATGTACACGATACACACTAAAGATATCTTTTCACAAAGACCAGTGTTGCATTTACTTCGTTTTTATTATTTTGATATAATAGAAAAAACGGATTGGAGATTCATTATGAAAATACGTAATAAAATCGATTTACATCTTCACATTGATGGTTCAGTTCGTCCAGAAACTGTCTATGAACTCTCAAGAAAATATAAGATTAAACCTGAATGCACAATGACGCTGGATGATATAAGAAATTCAATGATGATTTCTGAAGGTGAATATGATCCTGATTTTTTAACTTTTGAACCTGCACTTCGAATCATGCAAAATAAAGAAGGATTAACTAGAGTTACAAAAGAACTTGTTGAACGCTTGGAAAAAGAAGGACTGATTTATGCAGAACTTCGATTTGCCCCTCAGTATCATTTAAGAAATGGTCTCACACAAAAAGAAGTGGTTGAAGCTGTGATTGAAGGTCTGCATCAGGGATTAAGCAGCTGTAAAACACTGAAGGCAAACCTCATTTTATGTACAATGAATCACTGTGATCCAAATGATAATCATAAAGAAAACATAGAAACGATTGTTTTAGCCAAAGAATACTTGAATCATGGTGTCTGTGCCATTGATATGGCGGGCTATGAAGAAAGAATGAGTGAATACAGTGATTTGTTTGAACTGGCAAAAGAACTGGGGATTCCAGCAACCACCCATTCTGAATTTACGGTAGAAGAAGCACTAAAATATGGGACAACACGTATAGGCCATGGGTATCAGGCAGCACAGATTGACGCATTGACTCAAGCTGTCATCGAAAAAGGTGTAACGCTTGAAATGTGTCCTGACAGCTCCCTTTCCTATGACTATCATTTAACTGGCGATGAACATCATCCTCTTGCCGTACTGTTTAAAAAAGGAGCCAAAGTCACCATCAATACGGATAATCTAACCGTTCTTGATACTAATCTTGAATTTGAATATGAACTGGTACGAAAGATGGGACTGACTGATGAAGACATTGTCTTGATGAACAACTATGCCATTGAAGCATCCTTTGCGGATGAAAAAACAAAAGAAAAACTGTTAAAAATACAGCCCGTCCTCATTCAATAGTCAAAAAAAGGTACTTTTCGTACCTTTTCTTTATTTATGATCGTTAACGTACTTGATGATACTTGGAACACCAGCATATTTGTCGTATGCCTTATCCCCTGCAACAATCAGTGTTGGTGCCTGCATCACAGAGAAGCGTTTTG
Organism: Erysipelotrichaceae bacterium; assembly: GCA_017473335.1. Classification (GTDB taxonomy): domain Bacteria; phylum Bacillota_I; class Bacilli_A; order Erysipelotrichales; family Erysipelotrichaceae; genus RGIG1896. Next base: position 19,086 of record JAFULN010000023.1, on the reverse strand, counting down.
TCAATTCAATGTTTTCATTGGCATCAACCACTTCATAGACAATACCAGCATCATTTAAGAACTTCTTTGCCATCGGGCAGTTTGGACATGTTTTTGTCGTAAACAAAAGAAGTTTTTCTGCTGTTTGAACAACTGGTTCTTCTTTCACATCTACTTTTAAAGATGCTGCATCTTTTCCTTTGAGCACAGAATGTCCAATATCATAGACTTTACGTTCCTTGTATTCCTGAGTTTTTCCTTCATTCCAGTTTTGAACAGGACGATAATAGCCAGTAATACGGCTCCATACTTCTGCACTTTCACCACAAACAGGGCAAACAGGATGTTCACCAATCAGATATCCGTGTGTCTTACAGATAGAATACGTTGGAGATAAAGTGTAATATGGAAGCTTGTAGTTTTCCGCAATCTTACGTATCAAAGAAGCTGCAGCTTTCCAGTCAGGAAGTTTTTCACCTAAGAAAGCATGGAATACAGTCCCTGATGTATACAGTGTCTGCAGTTCATCCTGTACATCCAATGCTTCAAAGATATCTTCAGTATAGCCAACAGGCAGATGTGAACTGTTAGTATAGTATGGTGTATTGCCATCTTCAGTTGCTGTAATGATATCAGGATATTTCTTCTTATCATGTTTTGCCAGACGATATGTTGTAGATTCTGCAGGAGTAGCTTCCAAGTTATAAAGATCCCCATACATTTCCTGATAAATGACCAAGCGTTCTCTCATATGATTCAGAACTTCTTTGACAAATTCCTGTGTTTCCTTATGCGTTAAGTCTTTTTTCAGCCAGTTTGCATTCAAGCCAACTTCATTCATTCCAATCAGTCCCAGTGTAGAGAAATGATTTTCAAATGTTCCTAAATAACGCTTTGTATATGGATACAGACCTTCATTCAATAGCTTTGTAATAATTTCACGTTTAACTTTCAATGAACGTGCAGCAACATCCATTAAACGGTCCAAACGCTGATAGAATTCTTCTTTAGTCTTTGACAAATAAGCAATTCTAGGCATATTGATTGTAACTACACCTACTGACCCTGTACTTTCTCCGCTTCCAAAGAAACCACCGCTCTTTCTGCGCAATTCACGCAAATCAAGTCTTAAACGGCAGCACATGCTTCGTACATCACTTGGTTCCATATCTGAATTAATATAGTTTGAGAAGTATGGTGTACCATATTTCGCTGTCATTTCAAACAAAAGCTTGTTGTTTTCAGTTTCTGACCAGTCAAAATCACGTGTAATGGAATATGTAGGAATTGGATACTGGAATCCTCGGCCATGAGCATCCCCTTCAATCATCGTTTCAATGAATGCTCTGTTGATCATATCCATTTCTTTCTTACAATCTTTGTATTTAAAATCCATTTCTTTTCCGCCAACGATTGCAGGAAGTTCTGCCAAGTCAGCTGGAACCGTCCAGTCTAAAGTAATATTAGAGAATGGAGCCTGTGTTCCCCATCTACTAGGTGTATTCACACCAAAGATAAAGGATTCAATACACTTTTTTACCTGATCATAGCTCAGATTGTCTACTTTTACAAATGGTGCCAGATATGTATCAAATGAAGAAAACGCCTGAGCCCCAGCCCATTCATTCTGCATGATACCTAAGAAGTTTACCATCTGATTGCACAAAACTGATAAATGCTTAGCTGGCTTTGAGGTGATTTTACCATTCACTCCGCCAAGGCCTTCCTGAATCAATTGTTTCAATGACCATCCTGCACAATATCCTGTCAGCATGCTTAAATCATGAATGTGCATGTCTCCATCACGATGTGCTTTCGCTACTTCAGGATCATAAATTTCAGAAAGCCAGTAGTTAGCAGTAATAGCACCAGAGTTACTGAGAATCAAACCACCTACAGAATAAGTCACTGTTGAATTCTCTTTAACACGCCAGTCAGTAGCCTTCACATAAGAGTCTACAAGATCCTTATAGTCAAGAATTGTTGACTTCATATTACGTACTTTTTCACGATTTTTACGATATAAAATATACGCCTTAGCAACATCAGAATAACCAGACTGAATCAAAATAGATTCCACTGAGTCCTGAATATCTTCAACAGCAATTTTCCCATCCTGAATTTTACTTTCAAAATCTGAAGTAACACGCAAAGCCAGCATGTCAATAATAGATGGATGCGACTGTTTTCCCTGTGCATCAAATGCTTTCTGAATCGCTGCAGAAATTTTGTTGATGTTAAATTCTGTGACAGCACCGTCACGCTTAATAACCTGATACATAATGACTACCCCTTTATTTCTATAATCCGCGTATTTCTACACGATGAATTTCTTTGGATAAGATTTCACTAAATCTCTTTAGTGTCTCTTTGTCGTGAGCATGCAGTCCTTTTTTGATGACTCTTTCTGAATCTTCAAACTGCTGCAGATAGAGCACATCCGCCCCTTTCAGCCACGCTGCCATCTCTTCCATGCTTTTTTCATCATGGAACTCTTGTACAACAGTGCATCTGAATTCATAGGATATCGGACTTCCCATCAAGTACTGAACACTTTCATTAATTTTAGATAAATCCAATGAATCAATCCCAGCGGTTTCGCCATAGCGTGATGGAGCATTTTTGATATCCATTGCAACATGATCCACAAGACCCTCTTCAATCAGAAAACGAAGAGGATCAGGAAAACTGCCATTGGTATCCAGCTTAACAAGATATCCCATCTTTTTGATTTGTCTTAAAACACCTTCAAGACCAGGATGAAGCAAAGGTTCCCCTCCAGTGATACATACACCTTCCAGTATCTTACCTCGTTTATTTAGAAAATTGATAATTTCATCCTGAGGAATCTCAACAGTATTTTCACTTAGAAAGACAAGATCCGCATTGTGACAGAAAGGACACCTGAAATTGCATCCCCCTGTAAATAATGTACATGCCATCTTGCCAGGATAATCCAGCAGTGTAAGCTTCTGTAGTCCAAAGAAACGTATTTTTTCTTCTTCAACAGCAGCAGCTTTCTGAGCATTCTCGGATAAATGATGCTGCAGTTTAACATACAATTCAATTTCCTGTGGAGTCAGTCCCTGTGTGATATGCTGTCCCCATTGCCTGCGAATTTCATAGATTTTCGCAATCACAGCCTTAGCAGAATCTGTCGTATAAAGACATTTGATGCGTTTATCATTTACATCAGATACAATTCGAATATATCCATTTTCCTCAAGCTTCTGTACACCTTTACTAACTGTTCCTTTGTCAAAAGAACCGTTTTTCGCCAACTGCTGCATACTCAGTCCTTCATGTTCATAAATCATCAAAAGAAACTGAACCTGACCAGCACTTAGCTGATATTCCTCCAAATAACGATCATAATATTTTTGCGTACACCGATATAAAATCGAATTATCATTTAGAAGCACTTTTTTTTGTTCCATACGCTCTCCTAAAATAGTTGGAAATTCAACTAATTTCAATATACCATAGAAAAAGCAGTCGTCAACTCATATGCTCCTGCATGATCTTTTCTTCAAATTTTCTATATTTATTGTAGCACTCATTCACTAGTTCTTCTACAAAGAAATTATGAAAGTGTTTTCAAAAGAAAAACACTTACCTTTCGATAAGTGTTCATTGGATTACATCATTTCGCAAAGATCTGTATATTCTACACCAACGCTTTCAGCAACATTTTTATTGACACATTTGCCGCCATAAACATTGATGCCAGTCAGAATCGCATGATCTGCCTTTGCCGCAGCTTCAAGTCCCAGTTTAGCAATCTTTCTTGCATAGCCAAATGTTGCATTTGACAAAGCGATTGTCGAAGTAAATGGAACTGCCCCTGGCATATTGCCTACGCAGTAATGCACAATTCCTTCTTCCAGATATACTGGATGATCATGTGTTGTTATATGAGATGTTTCGCAGCATCCACCCTGGTCAATCGCAATATCAACAATAACAGAACCCTTCTTCATCAATTTCAAGTGTTCTCGTTTTACTAAACGCGGTGCAGATGCCCCTGGAATCAATACAGCACCAATCACAAGGTCAGCTTCTTTCAGACATTTTTCAATGTTTGCCTCTGTACTGTAAAGTGTTGCAACTGATGCCCCAAAGATATCTTCCAGATATGCCAGACGATTTAAATCAATATCCAGCAATGTAACCTGTGCACCAGTACCTACTGCTGCTTTTGCAGCATATGTCCCTGCAATTCCGCCACCGATAATCACAATCTTACCACGTTCAACACCCGGAACTCCACCTAAAAGAATACCACGTCCGCCATAGCTTTTTTCCAGATATTTTGCACCTTCCTGAATACTCAATCTTCCTGCAATCTGACTCATTGGACGAAGACATGGAAGATTGCCATGTTCATCAGTAATCGTTTCATACGCAACAGCCTTAACACCTTTTTCCATTAAAGCTTTTGTAAGTTCTGGATTAGGCGCTAGATGCAGATATGTATACAGAATCTGACCTTCGTGTAGCATTTCTACTTCAGATGGTTCAGGTTCTTTTACCTTGATCAGCATTTCAACTTCATCATAAACCTCTTTAGCTGTAGCCTTAATCAAAGCCCCTGCTTCAGCATACATTTCATCTGTAAAGCCAGCACCAAGTCCAGCACCAGTTTCAACTAAAACGATATGTCCATCTTTCACAAAACCTTTTGTATTATCTGGTGTAATACCCACACGATATTCATGGTTTTTCAATTCTTTTGTTGTACCAATAATCATTTAAAAATCCCTCAATTCAAATATGTCAAATATTTTATCATAATCTTAATGAATAATAAATATTTTTTTCATAAGAAAAGAGCGGTATAACCGCTCTACAGGGCTTTGACTTATCACTCAGATATGTTGCAATGCAGGATTTAATCGCTTTTTCCACAGAGGAATTTCTTCGTCGTCATCAGCATATCAAATATATAGAATTCAAAACAGATTTTCATTTCACTTATGGCTTTGCATGTATTGGAACTCCTTCAAAAGATATGCGTATTTTCATTGATTCTTTTAAATCTTGAAAAAAAACAGCGTCCTAGGATGCTGTTTTGTCTTTATCACAATAAAATCCACAGAACTCATGCTGAAACCAAAGAATTCCTTTTCCATGAATTTCTTTTTCTGTTAGCGTAATCTGACCAGTTTGACATAAATCCCATGCATAAAGTACCTTTTTTATGTATTCCTTTGGAAGTACAGGTGTCCCATGGGAAGCACAGACATAGTCAAATTCATCTTCAAGACTCATTAATTTCATTAAGGAAGCACTAAACTGCTTCGTATCTCTTTTTGTCCCAAACATATAAATGTTGCCATCCTGCACAGAATCGCCTGTATACAGAATACGCTTTGATATATCCAAAAGCGCAATGCTTCCTTTTGTATGCCCTGGAATATGAATCACTTTAATTTTGCGATTTCCTAAATCAAGAACATCCTGATCAGAAACAGGAATCTGATTTACGTATTCGCCTTCATCAGAATGCATATAAAAGGATGAAAACAAATAATTAGATGCAATATGATCTGGATCAGCATGTGTGTTGATCAGTTCAACAGGAACATCCACAAGTGATTCTGCCAATGATTTTACGTCTGAGCAACTAACTCCACTATCTATTAAAAGAGCTTTCGCATCTCCTTTTAAAAGAAACATTCTCACCATTTTATCTTCAATTCTCCATGTATTGTCATCTATGCGCACAATTACTAAGCTCATTTGTTATTCCTCCACTCTTTTATTTTATCATAAGAAAAGCACTTACCAATTCGATAAGTGCTTATTTTGTTTATTCTCCAACAGCTTTGTGTGTGAGCATTGTGATCCACAGTTTGAGTTTGTTTGGCTGACCCATGTGAGGCATCTTTTCACCCCAAATCATCATTTTTTTCTGTGATGAAGTTGTTGGTTTCCAATTTTCAATACCATTGCCATTTGGATTGCCAGTTTTCGCAAAATTACACAAAGCAGTACTCATCATATCACTGATTTTATCATCATGTTCAGTGAATGGTCTCCAGCATTTTTTAGCTGTCTAGCTTGTTATTTAGCTGAACTCATGTAATCAGAAGCAGAAGCACCTGCAATACGTCCAAAGACGATAATATCTGTTACAGCATTTCCACCCAGACGATTTCCGCCATGTACACCACCAGTTACTTCACCAGCAGCATACAAACCAGGAATTACAGAACCCTCTGTGCTGATGACTTGAGCAGATGTGTTGATTTCAACGCCACCCATGCAGTGATGAATACCAGGAGCAATCTTTGCAGCATACCATGGACCTTCTTTCAGATCATAATTTGTTTCATCCAAGCCTTCACGTCCAAAATCAGGATCTGTTCCATTTGCAACATAGGATGGCCAGTTTGTCAGTGTTGCAGTCAAATTATTGACATCCACATCCATTGCTGAAGCAAGCGCTTCAAGAGTTTCACCCTTGATCATATATCCATTGGATACATAGCCCTGTACAACCTTAGAAGCATCATACATTTCTTGATCAACAATCAGCCATGCATATGAACCAGGCTGTTCAATTACACCTGCAGAAACAACATCACGTGTCAGTAATTCATTAATAAAACGTTTCCCTTCAGCATTGACTAAAATCGCACCATCACCACGCAGTGATTCAGAAATCAGATAGCCATCCGCCTGAATAACTGTAGGATGAATCTGAATCTGTTCCATATCAATCATATTAGCACCTGCAGCACTTAAGAATGCAATAGCATCCCCTTCAATAGTAGGTGCATTGGTTGATACATAGCCTTCCAAATCAGGACGATACTGTGTAATAATATCCATATTTCCGCCATATCCACCAGTTGTAACAATAACAGTTGCAGAATGAATTGTATATTCAGCATCTTCACTTACAGCCTTAACACCTGTTGCAATACCATTAATCATCATAATTTCAGTAACTTCAGTATTATAAATCACTTCAATATTCTTATAAGAATCTACTGCAGCTTTCAGTTTTTCTACCAAGTAAGTACCTACCGCAATGACCTTGCCATTTTCATCCACTGGACGATGAGAACGCATATTTGTTGCACCACCCGCAAATTTGATGCTGACTAAGTTTGCACCAATGCTGTCCAGCCAGTCAATACCTGCTGCAGAATTCTGAGCCAATACAGTAACCAAATCACGATTATTGATATTATGACCACCAGTCATTGTATCTTCAATCATTACTTCAACTGAGTCTTCAATGTTCTGTTCTGCCTGATAATGTGTTTCAGCCGCATTCATACCACCAGTTGCACGAGATGTATTACCACCAACTGCAGCTGCCTTCTCAACCAGAATTACTTCATAGCCTTCTTCAGCAAGTGTAATCGCTGCAGTCATACCAGCACCGCCAGCACCCACAACAACTACATCTGTTGTTTCCACAACATTTTCAACCGTCTTGTCGACTTCTTTTGGAGTTAGTGTAGCTGGATCAATTCCTGCAGCTTCCAGCGCAGCATTCACTGCTGCAATCACAGCATTAGAAGTAATGGTAGCACCCGCAACAGTATCTACCTGTGTTGACTGAACTTCAAGCATTTTGTCTGTCAAAACACCTACTGCAGCTCCGCCAATAGTTTCTGTTTCACCATCTGCAGTAATTTCAATTGCTTCAATTACTTTGTCTGCAGATAATTTTACATTCGCAACAACATCTCCACCAAATCCTTTAGCAGTCCCTTCAAATGTACCACCACTGAATCCAGAGTCAGATGGCTGATCAGTATTCTGACATGCCGCCAGCGACAATGCCATCATCATGCTCAGCACTAGAGTTAAAATCTTTTTCATTTTTTTCTCCTCCATTCGTGAACCTAATCACATAGTTATTTTATCAAATAATGATTCTCCAATAAAGTCATATGCATTCATTTGTGATATTTTCATCATTGTATGCGATATCCCGCTGCACACATTAAATCTGCATAATCATATTTCTGCTGTCTGTTAGAAAAATAAATTACCTCAAAGCCTTCAATAGCTTTAAATGAGACAATCTTCTGTATCTTATCAATCCACAGGATATATTTGTTTTCAGTCTGCTTTTTCATCGGATAAACCCCAGAAAGCGAGTTCCCTGAAACATCAGTTCTCCTGTATCTCCTTCAACCATCATCGCATAATCATTCGAAGAAACATTTAATTCCATACGATCACCTGTTTCAACTTCAAATGTTACATAATAGCTTGTTGAAGTGTGATGGTGATGTATACCATTTCCATGTGCATGATGGTGATGTGAAACAGAAGTACGTTTTGATACAACTGTTGCAATCACTTTCAGACGTGGAGAATGATTGTTTTTGTTCCACTCACTAACCCCTTTTATGATATTTACAACAATGACAAAAAACACCAATGAAAACACGAATACAAACATGATATCAAACATCATAATCCTCATTTTCTATACCTCCTTATAAGATGGGGCTTCAATTACTGAAGCCCCTGTCTTTTTAGTCATTTTCCGTTTCCGTAATTTGTGCTGTTTGTGGAACAACAACGACTGGAGCTGATGTATCTGCAGCCATTTTCCCACCAAGAGCTCCAAGAATCAAACTCTTGATATCAATACCCATGCCTGCGCTGATTCCTTCAGTAACCTGTGTTGTACCATTGACAATATCAGAAAGAAGTTTAGCACTGTTACCTTCACCATACATTGTAATCTTATCCACTTTACTAAGAGGTTCTGCAACATTTTTGGCAATTTCAGGAAGTGCCGTCATAATCATTTCAATCACTGCTGCTTCGCCATATTTTTTCATCGCTTCAGCTTTCTTATCAATACCTTCTGCTTCAGCCAGTGCCTTTAATCGAATTGATTCAGCTTCTGCTTCACCTACTGCACGAATACCTTCAGCTTCTTTTTGACGTTCAATCATTTTTGCTTCAGCTTCTTTTGTTCTGCGATACAGTTCAGCTTCCGCCTCCTGTTCAGCAGCATAACGTTCTGCATCTGCCTTTGCACGAATTTCAGCATCCAAAGTCTGTTTCTTGACATCTACTTCTTTTGATTTCAATTCTGCAGTACGTTCAGCTTTAGCAATATCCGCATTTGCTGAAGCTACTTCAATTGTTTTACGCTGTTGTTCTGACTGGATGGAATATGCAGCATCTGCTTCTGCCTTCTTTACATCCGAAATCTGTTTCAGTTCTGCCTGACGAACTGCCAGTGCAGTTTGTTTCTCAGCAATCTCCATTTCAGACTGTACTTTTGCATCATTTGCTTCTTTAGCAGCTTGTGCCTGAGCAATCGCAATATCACGATCTGCCTGAGCTTTCGCAACTGCAGCACCCTTTTTAATCTGAGAAATATTGTCAATCCCTAAATCTTCAATCACATTGTTCTGGTCTGAAAATGACTGAACATTGAATGAAATCATTTCAAGACCCATTTTTTCCAAGTCAGGAATTGCATTTTCCTGTACTCTTTCACCAAAGGCCTTGCGGTCTGTTACCATTTCTTCTAATCGCATCTGGCCAACAATTTCACGCATATTTCCTTCTAATGTGTCCTGTACTCTTTTAATGATCATTTCTTCACTTTCATTCAAGAAGAATTTTGAAGCCAATGTCATCATTTCTTCGCTTTGCCCAATACGAATCTTAACTGTTGCATCCACTTTTACGTTAATGTACTCAGCATTAGGAACATAATCCGTTGTCTTTACATCAACAGAGAACATCTTTAATGACAACTTGTCCACTCTTTCTAAAAATGGAATTCGAATCCCAGCTCTACCAATTAAAATTCTTGGTTTTCGAAAACCTGAAATCAAATAAGCAGTATCTGGTGGTGATTTCACATAACTCACTGCCAGCAATACAACTAAAACAACAATAACGATACACCCAATAAGTAAACCTACCATATTCTCTAACATATTTTTTCTCCTTTTCTTTTGGTACTTTTATTGTATCTTTGTCGAATATTGGAATAAATGAACAAAAGCGCAAAATAAAAGGCCTAATTCTCCATTTTCAGAAGATTTAGACCTATATTTTATTGATGACGATATGCCTCATACTTTACCAAATCAATTTTCCCTGTTGCAAGCATGCGTTCTGACCACAGCTGCAGTGTTTCTACCGCAACAGAAATACGTTCAAGTTCATTCTGTATCATCACAAAATCTTTAATTTCATCATCTGTAATATGTCCATCTACAGTAATTTCAATCAAACGTTCTTTCTGTTTATTCATCACATTCAGTGAAGCCAGCATTTCAAGTACAATCTGAGATAAATCTTTAGGATTGATTTCAGGTACATACTGCTGACCAATTGGACACTGATTCGCACAGTAATAATTGCATAAACGAGGCTGTTTATACTTATCTGCCATAATTAAGACTTCATCTGGATGAGGAAGTGTTCTTTCATTTTCTATTTTTTCAATACGCTCCGGTGCAATCGTTTCCAGCAAATCTGAAGCTGATTCTCGTGTTAAGCCTAAGCTTTCTCTTGTTTTGTGATACAAGTTCTTGTTCTCTTTTGTCGATACTCTAGCCATATGTTCCCACCCTTATTTTGATTTATTATACATTTATCTAAAGAAATAGACAACCTGCCTAAATGGATACATGTAATGATTTCAATTTAAAAATATGACACGATGATAACAATTACGAGAAGGCCATCCATATACACAACGATTGAAAAACAGGATGGCTATGCAAAGATTCTTGTTGCTCTGTATGATGTATCTGAATGTAATATCGTTTTAATTACCTCAAATTCAAGAAGAAATGCTTATCCTGTTGAAATGGTTATTGAAGCAAAGAAAAAAGGTGCTAAAGTCATCTGTATAATAAATTTAAAACATTCATCAGCCACTTCATCAAGACATTCTAGCGGCCAAAAACTGTACGAAGTCAGTGATGTAGTGATTGATAACTGCAGTGAAGTTGGTGATGCTGTAGCACCAGTAGAAGGTACTGATGCAATTATCTATCCTACTTCTTCCATCGCGAATACATTTATCTGTGCAAGCATCAATGGAGAAGTCTAAGAGTGCTTAAACCAGATGAGCTGAGAAGTAGAAGTTTTTATCAGCGCTAATCTGGATGGAGGCTTCGAAAGAAACGAAGAATACTTCAGAAAATATACACATTTATATTAAAGTCAAAAGCACTCCGAAGAGTGCTTTTCATTTAATCACGATAAGTTTTAATTGCGTGATACTGTTTAGTGAATGGGAACAAAAGAGGTACTGTATCTGAATATTTCTGATATTCAGGATCCAAACCATATGTCTTTTCATGACGAAGTTCCAGACGCTGTGCAGAATTATACATAACAAACGTAATTGTTGCAGTTGCCATTAAAACAATAATCCACTGTCCCCCTGTCACTGAACCAATACCAGAAACAGTAACGCCGATCCAGAACATGATTTCAGAGAAATAGTTTGGACAACGACAGAACTTATAAAGTCCAGTATCACAGAAACGCTTCGGATTGATTTTCTTAGCTGCAGATTTCTGATGGTCAGCAGTTGCCTCACCCAAAATCGCAAGTACCATAATCACAACACCAATCCAGACAAACGCATTATCCGCACTGCCATTAATGATACGGTATGTTACAGCACTTGTCTGAGAAGTATACAGGAACGAAGAATAAGCCCACATTGTAGCAGATACAGGAATTGGCATAGCTTTTGTAGATCCTGTAGCATCTAGTGTCTTCTTATATGCAGCATTTGTCAGTTCTCTTTTTAAAATGTATCCACCTAAGCGATATCCATAAATCACAAACAGAACACATGCAATTGTTGTAGCTAAAGTTAAATGTCCTGTAAACAATCCATAAACCAATAAGAAAGCACCAATACACATAACAGAGAAACCATAGCCAACGGACATAAACCAGACAAATGATTTAAATCCCATGCAGCATCCAATTGCTGCAACAATCATGATTGTCCACATGAACAGTGGCCAAGTCTTGCCAACCATTTCAGCCGTTAATGTCAACATTATTTGTTACCTCCAAAATATTCTTTAACATACGCTGCAAAGCTTCCTTCACCCGTAATATCTTTCCCCACTAAATCATGAGATAAAGTCCATTTAGAGAACTTGATGATATCTGCTTTTCCAGCTTTTTTGATAAATGGCATTTTTGCCAGCATACTGAACATAAATGGAGAGCTGTCCTTAATGATGACTGGCTTTCCTGCAGCACGCATGCACATCTTAGCCATTTCTTCATAAGTGTAAGTTTCCTTGCCGCCAACTTCAAAAATAACATTTGTATCATTCATATGTTCAACGATATATTTTGCAAAATCTGGACAGTCAATGACATTGGCTTTGATGTCATGATATCCTTTAAGAAGCTGCATTTCACCTTTATCTACATAAGGTTTAAATACTTTACAAATATCATAGAAATAACCAGTTGGACGATGAATCACATATTCCATGCCGCTTTTGAGAAGTTCATCTTCAAACATTGCTTTCGCATGCAGCATAGGAACTTCTTCTGCTCCTGGATCTTTACATGCGATAACAGAAATATAATTAAACTTCTTTACATTTGCCTTCTTTGCTTCATTGAGCAAATTCAGATTTCCCTTGTAGTCAATATCATAAGAAGTAACAACCGTAGATGCACCAGTCAGACCCATCGTAGTAATAACGATTTCTGCTCCATCACACACACCTTCAAGAGTTTCAGGTTTTGTAGCATCAATCTGCTTGAATGTATATTTGCCCTTCAGCTCAGTTTCTTTTTCATTCAAGTCAGCAGCAATAATTTCATGATTTTCTTTGACGAGCACTTTTAAAATTTCATAACCCAGATTTCCAAATGCTCCAGCTAATACGACTTTCATTTTAAATCCCCCTTCTGATTAAAAACGTACAATCTGACGTACGTCAAATCCTTTCTTAACAAAGTCTGTGTCATACATTTCATAAACAAGCGGTGTAATTCTGATGAGTGCTACATCCACTTTTGCAGCTTTCATTACATCATAAGGAATCCCCTTAAATGCTAAGACTTTCTTAAACAGTTCACAGCGAGGCGGATACAATTCAGCCTTGCCCATCACTTGAAGTCCATGAGAATCATCTTTGTTTCCATAATATTCAAAAATAGCCAAAGAAACATTCAGATTCTTTTCCAAACCAATGAACTTGTTTCCACCTTCCGAATACAGATAGAATTCTCCATCCATAAATGTATATTCAATCGGTGTGCAACGAACGTAATCTCCTGCTGCTGTAGCTAAAGCACATGTATTGTGATTTTTTATAAAATTTTCAATATGAGCTAAAGCATCTTTATCATCCATGTGTTTAGCATTTTTCTGCTGTTCAATCCAGAAATTTTTAAAATGTTCAATGTCCACTTTTTCTTGCATAGGTTCCTCCTAAAGCTTATAATATGCTTGTGAATTGTTTGACATACCAATTGTAGATATTTCCTACTAATATGTCAAGGAGTGAAGTCAATATGCTCAACAAAATAATGAAAAAAATACAAAATATTTATGAAACAAATGAAAAAGACTGCGGAAAATACACAAACATGCAGGTTTCTGGCATGAATTTTCATAATTCATGTTATGAAGTGAAAGGTCTAGGAAATGTAGCCATTATGAAAATTACAGACGACAAAGGCATCATGCGCATGGATACACTTATTATTAATCCTTTTGAAGTAGATGCACCTATGCTTTCCTATGACTGCATTCAGATGATGGGTACAAATATTCTTTATCTTGAACCGTTTGATACAACAATCGAACATACTTTTGGTACTTCCCTTCTAAAAAACATTCAAGATAAATATGATCAACTTCTAGAAAACAATCCTCAGCAAGAAAGATGGTATGATCATATGCGATTAGAAGGAACTATTTTTAAGAAAACCTCCCATACAGATTTACTTCAGCAGATGCTTGAGGAATATTATGATGCGTATTTAGAAGCATGCCAAAAATCATCTTCTTGTCCTACTGAACTTAAGAAACAAAAAGCTGCAGTATATTCGAAAGGTTTAATTGAAAATGGAGGACCTGCAACCGATCCATTTTTGAAAGCTTATGGAAAAGAAACTACTGAAGACTTTTTCAAACATATACTATTTGGCGTATAAGAACAAAGCTGTGATAATTCACAGCTTTGTTTTATTTCTGATATGCAATATGACCATCTACAATTGTCATATTCACTTTTACATTTCGAATATCTTCTTCATCAATATCTATCAGTGAGCGATCCAAAATTACTACATCTGCCAGCATGCCAGGTTCTAACGTTCCTTTGAGCTGTTCCTCATAGCTCATATAAGCACCTCCATACGTCATGGCGCGCAGTGCTTCTTCAACAGTAATCGCTTCTTCTTTGCCAATACAGTGTCCATGCATTCCTTTGCGAGTAACTGCTGAATACATTCCCCAGAATGGATTATGATGTGCTGATGGAATATCAGTACTCATAGAAACAGGAACACCTGCATCAATCGCAGAACGCAGTGGAAGGAACGTTTTCTGTTGAGCTTCATGAAGCAGTTTAGGATATCCATCAGCTTCATTATAGATAAATGCAGGCTGTGCCGCAAAAATCATTCTTGCCTCTTTCATCATCTGCATAACATCTTTGTCAATATAATAACAATGAATCAGCTGATGACGATTGTCTTTTGGATTGACTTGATGTGCTGCATAGATAGCTTCTGCAGCCTTGCGAACCGCAACATCCCCCATAACATGAATCCCTACACCCCAGTCATTGTCATGAGCTTCTTTTACCCATCCATTTAAAAAATTCAAATTCAAACGCAGTGGAAATTCTTTAATCTCATTTTCACCCACATAATTCCATGTACGAAGACTTGTCTTTGAAGTCAAACCTCCATCAATTGCCATTTTCAATGATCCAATACGAAGCCATTCATCCCCAAAACCACTGCTTAAACCCAACTCTTTAATTAAACGATCTGAGAAATCTTCATCTTCATTGATTGCAAACCCATGCCAGCATGGCATCAAATTGACTCTTAATTTAAGATTCCCCTCTCTTCGAAGTCTCTGATATGCACGAATCATGCTTGGTGTAACACCAGCTTCCATGACACTTGTGATCCCATACTTTAAAAACTCATCTTGTGCACGTTGTATCACCAGCGTAATCTGTTCACCAGAACCAAACTTATCTTCACCAAATGCAGATGGCATTGCATCACGAACCAGCTGTTTAGCAGAACGAAACAACAATCCATTTGGTTCACCATCTTCATCACGCCCAATAGTCCCTCCTTTTGGATCTGGTGTGTCTTTTGTAATACCTGCTGCTTTAAGCGCTGCACTATTAGCAACACACGTCGAAAAAATGCGTTCCAATACGACAGGATTATCTGGTGAAACTGGATCTAAATCATATTTGGTAGGCATGCGTCCTTCACTAAACTGCGATTCAATCCAGCTTCCACCCTGAAGCCAATCATCTGGTTTCATTGCAGAAACTCTTTTCCTTACTTCTTCTTTCAGTTCTTTGATGCTTGGTATTCCAAAAGTCATAATTCCTTCCATCAGCATACCAGCTTCCCACATATGACAGTGTGAATCATTGATACCCGGAATTACAGAGTGTCCTTTTGCATCAATGAGCTGGGTCTGTCCGTCTGCCAATGACAAAATTTCCTCATTGGTTCCAATCGCTAGTATTTTATTTCCCGCTATGGCTAAAGCCTCTTGAACATGGTTCATCTGATCCACAACATGAACTCGAGCATTATATATAATCATATTAGGCACATGACTATTACTATGTTTCATACTATTATCTCCTTATGAATGTTCCTATTGTACCATACATCTTCAATAAGAAAAAGCACCCTATCTAGAGTGCTTACTTCAAAAGCTCATCTGTTAATCTGATAATTTCTGGTGCAAGTTTTTCTCTGCGCTTTTTTGTAATATAAGCATAGGCAGGATAAGCAAAAATCATCATAATCATTCCAGTTATCCCAATCAAAATCCCCTGTACAAACCAATCATCTGCCCAAACTAAAGTACAGCATAATCCAATACCAAATACTAACGTACCTACTACGCCTAAAATTAATGAAACAATCATACCTGGCTTACTTACGCTCTGATCCAATTTTCTCAATTGAGCCATTTTATCTTCTTCAAAAGTCATGTATTTTTTTCTAATTCTTTCAACCTCTTCATGATGAGATGATGAATATGCATATTTAAATTCTTTATTATCTTGATTCATAACTTATTCCTCTGTAATTCTTTGATTCCTTGTACAACCATTAACACTGCCAATGCAAAGACAGATGCAAGTACAGCTGTTGCGGTCATTGCATTCATCATCATTGTAAAGAATCCAGGTTCTGCAAACATTTGTAAAAGTCCTGTCTGCAAAATAAAAATAGACATCAGTGCACCAGCAAGATTCACTGCATTGACACTGTAAAAAACGGGGCGTCCCGATTTTCGAAATCGAAACATTTGAACACAAGCGTTAATCAGCGCATAGAATGCATGAAATGCTGAAACGTAGATGACAAATCCAGGATATGAATTGCCTTGATTCTGCCAAATCATCAAAACAGCCATTCCCGACATTGCCGCATTCAGTACAAACATAAATATTCCTGTACGAAGATAATTAATCCATTCAGTTCTTGTGCGATCATAATCTTTTTCATGCATTGCTTTTTTTACAACTCTCATTAAATTTGCGCGAATCAGACACAGCACCAAGTAATAGATTCCAACTGCCATTTCCCATATCGTATGATAAATCATACTTAAAGTCAGCTTAAACAATGCAAAAAACAAAGATACAAGCAAGCCCTGTCCCATAGAAACAAGCTTTCTATATTCTCTATCATTAAAATAAAGATGCAGCCATTCTACTGACCTGATTCTATGATAAATAAATAATCCCCATCGCACTAAATAATAAACCGTAACACAAGTCGTATATGCTGAAACAGGATAAAGACAATAAGCCAGAAAGCTTTGATCCATGGCGTGAGTAAACACATAAACAAGGCCTGCTGTACAGAGTATAACCAAAGCAAGCACAGTTATCCAGGGTGGATTCAGCAGTATTCCAACCGTCTTTTTAATTATTTTCATAGGTATTCACAAGCAGACATACTGTGAATTCTGCCCCCTTTCCTAATTCACTTCTTACAAAAATATCACCATGCAAAAGTTCAATCACCTTTTTGACCATTGCCAAACCTAAACCATTTCCCTGAGTTGAACGTGATGTATCTCCTTGATAAAACTTTTCAAAGATATGATCACCTGTCTGTTTTGACATGCCGCATCCTGTATCTTTTACACTTACTAAAACAGCATTTCCATCTTTTTTGACACTTATAGTAATTTTACCTTTCTCGTTTGTAAACTTTACTGCATTTGAAATCAGATTATTCCAAACTAGTGACAACAGTTCACGATCAGATTGAATCATCACATCTTCATCAATGTCTGTTTCAATTTCAATCTGCTTTTTTTCCCATGTGCTTTCAAAATTCAATACACATTCAATAACATGTTCACTTAAATTAAAGGAATTAATCTCTGGAAGAAGTTTCTGATTTTCAAGTTTATTGAGTTTCAAAACATTGCTGACAAGATTTGCAAGATTCTTGGATGTATCTGAAATTGCCTTTACATATTCATTGCGCTCTTCTTCTGAGAGATTCTTGTTTTGAAGCAGTGTACTATAATTGCTAATAATAGCTAATGGTGTCTTTAATTCATGCGATACATTCGAAATAAAGTCAGTACGCAGTGTTTCGACAGAACTAAGTTCAAGAGTCATCAGATTAATCTCATGAATGATTGGATTAAAGATCTCTCCATTTTGCCAATGTGAAACAGGCTCAATATAGGTTTTAAAATCCCCTTTATCAATTCTACGAAGTCCTTCAGTAATTCTCTGCAAAGGTTCTTTGACGGTTTTTCTTTCTCGCAGCGCATCAATCATCAAGTAAATCACAGTTAACAATACAACATTCAAAAATGTTGTTTTCCCACTGATACGAATCTGTGCTTCATTAAGCTCCATATCTTTTAAAAAAAGCAGAAACGAACATGAAACTACAAATGCATTCATCGCAAACAAGACAATAAAACGAAAAAATCTTCTCATCCATCTTTCAAATACTTTTTCATTCATTGTGAATCACTGCCTTATATCCCAATCCATGAACAGTGACGATTTCAAATTCATCACATTCAGAAAACTTATCACGAATCTTAGCCATATATACATCCACAGTTCGTGAACTTGAACCAGTATCTGCACTCCAGAATTCATCCATCAATTGTGAACGAGTAAATGTCTTGCGAGGATTAGACAAAAGTTTCAATAAAATATTAAATTCTCTTACTGTTAGTGGTATTTCCTCTCCTTGATACGATGCAGATAATTCTTCTGTATTCAACACTAAATTTCCAATCGTCAAATGACGTTCATTAGAAATCCTATATCTTCTTAAAATAGCACCAATCTTAAGCAGCATTTCATCTAAATCAACAGGTTTTACCAGATAATCATCGATGCCAATGCGATAGCCTCTTTGTTTGGCAGTAAAATCATCTCGTGCACTCATAAATAAAATAGGAATATCCTGATTTAAGCTTCTTACTGTCTTTGCGAACTCAAAACCATCAATATCAGGCATCATAATATCTGAAATAATCAAATCAAACATCTTTTCTTCCATCACATCATAAGCTTCATAGGCACTTAAACATCCTGTTGCCTCAAAACCATTCTGATTCAAAAAGGAACAAACAGTACGATTCAGTTGTCGATCATCTTCCACTAATAATATTCTTATCATCTGTTATCACCATGAATATTTTAACATTTGATTGTTAATAAAATGTAAAAGAAAATGACGTTTAACGTCATTCTCTCAGACTGTTGACAAATAAAAGTTCGACAGTCTTTTTTTAATATGATAAAATACAAATGCAAAAAGAAGTCTCTATTTTGCCCGAAATATTGTCATACTTCTTTTTGCGTAAGAAACCAAGCAAGAAATGCACAAGGCTGC
>JAFULN010000058.1 GCA_017473335.1 Erysipelotrichaceae bacterium | reverse complement strand
ATACTGATTTTGATTCTGACAAATTAAGGTAGCGTTTGTCAGAATCACTTTTTTCAAAGAGAGTCATTGGTTTGACTCTTTTCGTCATGGATTTCTCTATTTAACAAAATTTCTCTTGATTTTTAATAGTTAATCTCCATTTATTGTCTTAGTATTTTATCCATTGTCTTTCCTTTTGCCAGTTCATCAACTAATTTATCTAGATATCGTACTTCTTTCATCAATGGATCTTCAATTTCTTCAATACGAACATTACAGATTTTTCCTTTTATCAAATACCGATTTGGATGAGGTTCAGGCGCATTCAAAAAGAAATCACCATACGTTATTGTATCCATCATAGAATCATTTAATTGACTCTGAGTATATCCTGTCAGCCAGCATGTAATCTGATCAACTTCTTCCCTGGTTCTTCCTTTTCTTTCAGCTTTTTCGATAAGCAGCTGATACACTTTTGCAAACTGCATATTAAATACTTTCTGATTTTCCATTTTAAACCTCTTCACTTCTTATTTTCATACTAGCATAACCACTGCATAGATACAAGAAAAGCACGGTATACCGTGCTTTAATCATAAGTTTACGATGTGCATTTTTTAATACAGTCTTTATTCCTCAATCTGTAAATATAAAGACAGTAACTGATAGATTGTTTCATCACATTCATTCTTTTTCATTATGAACAACTCTTGTTAGAACAGAGTTAGATTGAATACTACAAGTTCATGAGTTCTGCAAGTTTCTTTCCGGCTTCATATCCCCTACGATAGAACTCTATTAAATCTTCATTGACATAATCATTCTGATAAACCAGTTCAAGTGTAACTGGACCTGTATATCCACATTCCTTTAAATGTGTAGTCAGCCATTTCCAGTCAATTGTCCCTTCAAAAGGAATCAAATGCTGATCCTTTTCACCTAGATTATCATGAAGATGTACACAGAAGATTTTATCTTTAAACAGACTAAAATCCAGTTCATCATTGAAATGTGCGTGCAGATGTCCACTATCCAGACAGATACCTACATTCTCATTTTTGATATGACTTAATACATATTCCTGATATCCTTTAATCTTTGTGTTTTCAAATGCAATTTTTATACCAAGACTATTCGCATAATCCGCAATTTTCTGAAGTCTTGCCACACCAATTTCATTTGGCCCAGGAGCTTCGGATTTGCTGGAAAGATGCATGCAGACTAAATCAATACCATTCTTTTTGCATATCTTTAAATCATTGATATATCTTTCTACCAGTAATTCTCCCTGTTCATTATCCAGCCACAGATTGTTGATTCCCTGATAACCAAGATGTGCAAAATCTACTTGAAGTCCTAATTTTCGTACAGTATCTAACTGTTTTTGCTGAGAAATTTCCCATTCTTTATTGTACCATTCGACAAACACGCTAGAATATCCTGCCTGATATATCGCTTCAATTGTCTGTAAAGGTGTTACATTTTGATTGGCATTGCTGATAGTAATGGTAATTTGATTGTTCATGAAGATGACCTCCATTTCTTTATTTATTATAATTTATTTTTCTTCGTTCAGCCACTTTTCAATATATTCCATCAAAAGCTCTCCAGATCCACAAGCATATGGCGTTGAGAAGACTTCATAATAGTTCAACTCATAAGCTCTTTTATCTGGCATATAACATTTAAATCCATTTGTATATCCTACAAATTCATAATTGTATTTTTCTTTAAGTGGATTCGATAACTTAGAGAATAGTTCAAGTGGTGTAAATACAATGGTTAATCCTGGCAGTTCTAATGCTCCTACATTTACACTTACTTCTGTAATTTTAGAGAACGCATTATAAGACAATAGCTGATTTGATATTCCCTCTAATACTGATTCATGTAGACGCATTTCTGATTCAGACAGTTTTAATCGTTTGACTTCTTCAATTTTATCTTTGGTCAGCTGACGTTCTTTTTCCAGTGTCATACGATCTTTCATTTTCTTTGATGGTACTGAAAAGACTTTCTGTTTCAAATTCATTGTAAAGTCTTCATATATAGTCACTTCATTTTTCATCAGTTCTTTTACCTGATCAGCAGCCAGTTTACCTAGTCGACTGCATTCTTCAAATGTACATTCTCTTCTTGTAAAGCGAGGACTCATGTCTCCTGCACTTCCATTCACAAATGCTACCATTTCATAATCTTTAAAATGAGGTTCAATTTCTCCTGGAAAGTCAGCTGATACTTCTAGATTATCTTCATGAAGTACAGTAGCATGACAAGATAAACGCAAAATCATTGCTTTCTTTTCTTCAGTAGAAAATTCAAGAATAAGAGCATCTTCATCTGCTTTAAACGAAGGATCATGTCGGTCTGTTCCAATACCATAGACCTTTCCACGCCAAATTCTCAAAGCTGCAGGCTTTACTTCTTGTCTCATTTCTTTGACTGCTTCAGCTAAACTAGACGCAATTCTATGGCAATATTCAGGATTCAAATGGCCACCAATATCAAAATCAAGACCTACCATCAATCCTTCATATGTATCAATAGTTCCTCCTGGACCTGAATGGGTATGTGTAGAAGAAACAATTAAATTATCTTTAGAAACATCTGTTTTTTCAGATATCAAATTCAATAGATATTCATCAAAAATAGCCAAATCCAGCTGCACCCACAACACTTCTTTTTTATCTTTTTCAAACAGGAAAGCACGTGCATAGAGTGGATCATGTACTTTATAGGCAACCTGGAGTTTTCCATATCCTGATAACTGAACTGGAAGGTATGGTGTAATTTCAACTTTTTTAAATGCGACGTTCATAGTTTCCTCCTTTACAATCTTAATGATTGTTTCTATTTCTAATTGAAATATAATATAGATGATTGATAATGACAAGATGTGTCACAAAAGATGATAAACAATCAACTATAACTGATTATATGATTGTTTTCAATCATGGAGGAAATATGATACCTGAAGATCGTCGTGAAGTTATTCTATCGATTCTAAAAGAAAAAGGATACTGCAGTGTAGAAGCACTAGCATCAAAAGTTTATGTAAGTGTACCTACAATTCGAAGAGATCTATCTCATCTTCATAAAGAAGGCCTTATTAAACGTGTTCATGGTGGTGCTTCTTATTTTCAAGGTGCCCCACAAATGCTTCCTTTCGATTTACGAAAGAAAGCAATGTCTAAAGAAAAAATTAAAATTGGAGAAACTGCAGCACGTCTTTTGAATGATCATGACACGCTTTTCCTTGATTCTAGCAGTACCTGTCTTTGTCTTGCTAAAGCGATCGATTCTCACTTGAAACTTAATGTTTTGACTAATTCTTTTCTAATTGCACAGATATTAGCAGAATACCCTGAAGTAACTGTAGAAATAGTTGGAGGAATCTATCAGCCTACGAATTTAAGTACTTATGGTCATGAAGCTGAATCAAACATTGCAAAACGATATGCAAAATATTGTTTTGTCACTGTAAATTCAGTTGATCAAGATTATGGTTTTAGTAATATTACCGAAACAGATATTGGTGTAAAACGTGCTTTTGCTCAACATGCTGAAAAAGTAATTATGCTTGTTGACAGTTCAAAATTATATCGTAAAAACTACTTTAAAGTATTTGATTTCCATGAAATTGATATTCTCATTACCGATAAAGCGCTTGATGAACCGCTACTTGAAGTCTGCCGTTTGAACAATATACACGTCATGATTGCACAATAACAAGAAAGGAACGATTTCTCGTTCCTATAAAATCTCATATCATTCTGTTGATTTATTAACTCTTACACCAAAAGTTACAATTTTTTCAATAGTCTTGGAATAAAAATCTTACTTTTTTATAAGCTATCTTTTATAGCTTCTTTCGTCCTTCGATAGCTTTAATCAAAGTGAGTTCATCTGCATAATCCAAATGACCTCCCATAGGAAGACCATAGGCAATACGTGTAACCAGAACACCTTTTCTAGACAATACTTTATCCAGATACAGTGCGGTTGTTTCGCCTTCCATCGTTGCATTGGTCGCAAGAATCACTTCTTTCGTATCTTCACTGACACGATCTAGCAAACTTTGTATATTTAGGTCTTCAGGAAGAATTCCCTTCATTGTAGAAATAAGTCCCTGTAGCACATGATATACTCCTCTGTATTCATTGGTCTTTTCCATAGCGGCAATATCTTTAATAGACTGAACAACACAAATTGTACTGTGATCTCTTGATTCATCAGCACAAATACTGCACTTGTCCTCTTCTGTTAAATTCCCACAGACAGGACAAGTTTTTAATTTTGTCTTAATATCTATCAATGCTTTCGCAAAAGATTCAACATCTTCTTCACTGGCATCAATCATACACAGAGCATATCTTTCAGCACTTTTCGCACCCACTCCTGGAAGCAGGCGAAATGCTTCAATTAACTTTTCTAATGATGATGGATACATTAGAACAATCCTGGCATCTTCACATTCTGTGTGAGTGCACCCATCTTTTCTTCACGGTCTTTCTTTGCATCTGCAAGTGCTTTGTTTACTGCCAGCATGACACTATCCGCAACCACTTCTGCATCATCCATCATGTCCTGTTCGATTTCAATAGAAGTTACTTCCATTGTCCCCATAACAACAACTTTTACAGCACCGCCTCCAGCAGTAGCCTCATACACTGATTCATTCAGTTCTTTTTCAATCTTAGCCATTTTTGCCTGCATCTGCTGTGCCTGCTTCATTAATGCCTGAATATTCATGTTATTTTTCCTCCTCGATAATTCTTATATTTTCTTTGCCAAAAATATCAATCAGCTGATCCACCGTTGACTTCTGTTGACCTTTTGTTTCTTCTTCAACTGTACGCTGTACTGGATCAATCACTACTGGCTGAGGCAAAGTACCTAAAGCACGTCTTTGAATAAAGAGTTTCGTACATTTCTTGAACATATCATCTGTAATCGCAAACATTTGTTTCTCAATTTTCAGATAATCGTACAGAAATGCTTCTAGTTCTTTCTTCATTTCATTGAGCTCATTACTGAGCGCATCATAAGGTGCTGCCAATAAAACAAAGTCTTTTCCACTTGCTGCAATCATGCAATCCTTCAAAAGATTAGCTTCCCTAGCTACCGATAAATTACGGGTTAACGGAGATAATCGAGACCAATTATCAATATCGTTTGCTTTATTTTGTTTATCTGCCTGTACTAGAAGCCCTAATACAAATTCACTATCCAACTGAATATCTTTCAAGATTGCACGACGTTCTTCTTGTGTTGAAATCTGTGCAACAGGTTCTTCTTCTATCTCAAACAGTGATGGACTATCTTCCATCATTGATTCGACATCCTCTGTTGTGATTTCCATAGATTCTTCTTTTGACTTTCGTGATGCCATCTTTTCATCCGCAAATGGATCATAGTTTTCATCTTTCTGTTCTTCGATTATACTCACTTTTTTAACAGGTTTTACAACTGTTTTTTCTTCCTTCTGCACTGGTTCAAAAGTCTGTTTCTGTGACTCTACAATAACTGTTTTTTCTGGTTCTGCCTGAACTTTAACTGCAGGTGATTCATCTGAAATAGCCATCATTTTCAACAAACTAACTTCAAAATAAGATGTCACATTCGATGCATTACGATACTTTTCAAGTGTCTCCATCAATGTATCCATCATCTCAATCAGTGACTTAGCAGGACACATCTGTAGCAGTGCACTTGCCTGATCAGTACTCAATTTTTCCAACAAACTCTTATCATGCGTATAGCTGTAAATCACAGCTTCTTTTAGCAGTTCTATCAAATCAGATGTTAAACGTTTAATGTCAGTTCCCTTCTCTGAGAGAGTCTTAATTCGATTCATCAAAATACTCGCTTCTTTGTGGAACACATTTGAAAGCATATCTAATTTCTCTTCTGTTGTTGTAATGCCATAGATTGAATTTACATCGGAAGCAGTAATATGATTCTGTGCATAAGCGATACACTGATCCAGAATACTTAAAGCATCACGCATACCTCCATCTGCCAATGAAGCAATCAGTTTCAACGCATCTTTCTCAACATCAATCTGTTCCTTTTTAGCAATGCTGTCCATACGTTCCACAATCTCATCAAATGGAACACGTGTAAAATCATATCTCTGACAACGTGAAATAATTGTAGGAAGTACTTTATGAGGCTCTGTTGTCGCCAGAACAAAAATCACATGTGAAGGAGGTTCTTCCAATGTCTTCAAAAGAGCATTAAAAGCACCTGCTGAAAGCATGTGCACTTCATCGATAATATATACTTTATAAGTTGCTTCAATTGGTGCATATTTGACTTTTTCAATGATATCTCTGATTTCATCTACTCCATTGTTGCTGGCAGCATCGATTTCAATGATATCAGGATGATTTGCCTTCAGAATTGATAAACAGCTGGCACATTTTCCACATGGACTATGTTCTTTATCATGGCAGTTCACTGCCTTAGCCAATATTTTGGCAATTGAAGTTTTCCCTGTACCTCTAGGTCCACAAAAAAGGTACGCATGAGCGATTTTTTGACGACGTACCGCATTTTTCAGTGTCTGTACAATATGCTGCTGACCTGCAACATCTTCAAAATCGACAGGACGATAGGTACGATACAATGCTTTATAACTCATGATTTCATCCCTCCTCGCTCATGAAACTATTATATCAAATTAACCTTTTAACTTAAATGTAAAAGAAGAATTTACTCTGAAATTCTTCTTTCTCTTTTCATCTTGAAAAAACTCTTTAACATTTGTGCAGACTCTTCCTTAAGAACTCCACCTTCTACTTCTGGATAATGATTCAATCCTTTTACCTCATTGATATTAAAGTTACTTCCAAAGAATCCTCCCTTTGGATCATATGCCCCAAAATAGACTTTCTTAATTCGTGCCTGCTGAATTGCACCTGCACACATTGGGCACGGCTCCAAAGTAACATATAATTCACAATCTTCTAAACGCCAGCTATTTAGCTTCTTACACGCTTTTTCAATACAGAGTATTTCTGCATGGTGTGTAGAAATTTGCTTCGTCTGACGCGTATTATGCGCTCTAGCAATGATTTTATCTTGACACACTATAACAGCACCAATCGGAACTTCATCCTTCTTTTGAGCTTTAAATGCCTCTTTCAAGGCTACTCTCATATATTTCTCTTTTAATTTCATCAGTGTACCCTCTTTCCATTAAGATACGCTTGAAGTAATACATCATTGTGATAAATCAACTTCAATAAGAAATAAGGTTCATCCTCTATTAACAATTTCAAAAAGATACGATCCCCTTCCCAAAGATTCAAATCCATCACTTGATCAAGTTCTATCCATTTCAAATTACCTTCTGCACAATCTTCTGTCATCTCTCCAGTAAAATCAGTGCATGTAAATAAGTGCATATACTCAGGTTCATCATCATTATAACAGAAAGTCACAATTCCTCTTGGAATCAATTCATTGATATCTAAATTTGTTTCTTCTTTAATTTCTCTTACTGCACATTCATCAGGGCTTTCATTCTTCTCAAATTTACCTCCAACCCCAATCCATTTTCCCTGATTGAGATCTTGTTGCTTCTTCACACGATGCAGCATCAGTATTTGATTCTCCTTCATCAAGTAGCATAATGTCGTTAACTTCACGAAAACCCCTCCTTTAGATACAAAAAAGGGTACACACAAACATTGGTTCTTATGGCTGCTACGTTCCCGTCCTGACCAGATTCAAACATATTTGTTGTACCGATATGTATTATAACCTATCCTTTGATTTCTAACAAGTCATTTTTATCGACACTTCTTTTCGTTTTTCTTTAGAAATGTTTAGATTCTTCTTTCTATGTTTTTAGAATATGTCTGTTATGATATATTCAGGAACTACATCTACTCTTATATAGAAAATGAAATATAAATTTGTTATGATTTAATCACAGGAGGTATGATTATGGGTGAATTAATCTTAATGCAGCTTGTAGAACTGATTGAAAATGAATTTCTTTACTCTGATAAAGAACTTTCAGTTAATTCAATCATTAAAGATGATTTTCTGTTTGATGAAATTGATCTTGTTGAGATTCTTTCTCGTTTAGAAGAACTCTTGGCATTAAAATTCAATTTTATTGAAATTCCTGAAGAAATATTCAAGATGTCATTGTTAGAATTTGTTGCTTTTTTGGAACAAAATATTGTTTAAAAATTATGAAGCACTTTAAAATTCTCTTTATCTTGATTATTTCTGCTGTCCTATTCACTGTTCTTCCTATTTTAGATTATTGGAATATGCTTCCGCAGAAAATATATTATGCAAAAGACTTTGATATTATAGAGCACAAAAGTTCCTTTGATACAGATTATGACAACATTGATGATTCACACGATATTCTATTTGGTGCAAGAGATTATATTAATTCAGGCCTCAAATACAAAAGCGGTTATTATGCTGGAGGTTATCCTACAGATGGTTATTCAGTCTGTACTGACGTCATTTGGAATGCATTTCAATCAGCTGTCATTGATTTAAAGAGTTTAGTTGATCAAGATATATCCGATAATACTGAATTCTATCCTTTAGACAATCCTGATCCGAACATTGACTTCAGACGTGTAAAGAACTTAAAAGTATTTTTTGAACGTCATGCAATTTCATTAACTACAGATATTACTCAAATCGAAGAATGGCAGCCTGGTGATATTGTCACTTTCGCTCCTAGTCATATTGGTATCATATCTGATAAACGTAATAAAGATGGTATTCCTTACCTCATTCACTACAGTGGTCAACCAAACAAAGAAGAAGATTGTATTGTTAAACGTTCTATGGAAATCACTGGTCATTATAGATGGAGATGATTGTTTCACGTGAAACAATCATCTTTTTGTTTATAAAAAGAAAGAGTATTCTAATAATTCTCTTTCAAATATTATTTCTTATAGTAGTATTCTGTTTCTGAGATTGCCTCTGCTTGATAATATCGAATACGTATTTTTGATGTATCTGTTTTTGATAAGATTTCATTACTATTGACTTTCCATACTAATCCTTCAACTCCAATAGGATAGATTGCTAGGCCTATTCCGTACATTCCATCATCTGTCAGAACATTCATAAAGTAATATCCATCCTCAGTGTATGTAACTTCGGATATTAATCTTTCTTTAATATCTTCTGCATCAATCACAATTACATACCCTTCTGAATTAATATATTCACCTTCTATTGATGATAAATCTCCTTGCATGATTTCATTATGATATGATACTTCTGACGACGAATTTTCTATCTCATTAATACTCATTTCATCATTTTTTACATTCATTTCTTCTTCAGTTTTTAAATGTAAGTCGTCCTGTATATTTTCAGTATGATTTAAATCTTTTTTTAAAACTGAACATCCTATCAACATTAAGATAATTAAAATATTTATAATCTTTTTCATATCGTTTTCATCCATTTTTCTTAATTCGTTCTATCATATTTTTTTCATAACACTCAATAAATTTCGGTTGTATTTCTGGATATGTCCAGTTATTTGGAAGATGTTCTGTTACAATTACCTCTCCGATTTCACTTTCTGGTAATTTTCCTAATTCCTTAATATTTGCAACAAATACTCTTCCGTAATTTAAAGATTCACTTGTTTCTACACTGTAATCGCAAAGATATTCTAAATCAAACTTTATTGCTCCTGTCTCTTCTTTAAGTTCTCTTTCTGCGGTTTGAAGAATAGATTCTCCTTTTTCTCTATGTCCTCCTGGGATTTCATATGTTGTTCTTTGTTTGTGTCTGCAGAATACATATTTACCTTTATACAACGAGATAATAACTGCAAAATTGAGTGATTTATCAAATTGTTGATCACAGTATATTTTTACGTTCATATTTATACCCTTCTCATTATGTTTCACGTGAAACATAGTAATTATTCTTGTAATAACATTATGACAGAAAAATAAAATCCTGAAAGAACTCTTTCAGGATTTTAAATATAAATTTTTATTTCTTGCGAATCAGAAGATCCTTACCGCCCATATAAGGTCTCAATGCCTTAGGAATACGGATATCTCCTTCTTCTGTTAGGTTGTTTTCTAGGAATGCAATCAGCATGCGTGGAGGAGCAACAACTGTGTTATTCAGTGTATGAGCAAAATATTTGCCGTTTTCTCCATCAACACGAATTCCCAGACGACGTGCCTGTGCATCACCAAGATTTGAGCAGCTTCCTACTTCAAAGTATTTCTTCTGACGTGGAGACCAGGCTTCAACATCACAGCTCTTAACTTTCAAATCTGCCAAGTCACCTGAGCAGCATTCCAAAGTGCGGACTGGAATATCCAGAGTACGGAAGAAATCAACACTGTTCTGCCACAATACATTGTACCAATGCATGCTTTCTTCTGGTTTGCAAACAACGATCATTTCCTGTTTTTCAAACTGGTGAATACGATATACACCACGTTCTTCAATACCATGAGCACCTACTTCTTTACGGAAGCATGGAGAATATGAAGTCAGTGTCTGAGGCAGCTGATCTTCTTTCAAAATAGTATTGATAAACTTACCAATCATTGAATGTTCAGATGTACCAATCAGATACAGATCTTCTCCTTCAATCTTATACATCATGTTTTCCATTTCAGCGAAACTCATAACGCCTGTAACAACATCACTACGAATCATAAATGGAGGGATGTAATAAGTAAATCCACGATCAATCATAAAATCACGAGCATAGCTCAGAATTGATGAATGCAGACGTGCAATATCACCTTTCAGATAATAGAATCCATTACCACTTGTTCTTCTTGCAGCATCCAAATCAATACCATCCAGAGCTTCCATAATATCTACATGATATGGAATATCATAGTCAGGTACAAGTGGTTCACCATATTTTTCGATTTCAACATTTTCACTGTCATCTTTACCAATCGGAACACTTGGATCAATGATATTTGGAAGAACCAGCATAATCTTGCGAATCTTTTCTTCCAATTCAATTTCTTGTACTTCCAGGTTCTTAATTTCATCACCCAGATGAGCAACCATCTTTTTAGTTTCTTCTGCCTTATCTCTCTGGCCTGTCTTCATCAACATACCAATTTCTTTTGAAGCAGAATTTCTCTGTGCACGCAGTTCATCAGCTCTTGTTTTTGCAGCACGATATGTTTTGTCTAGTTCGATTACTTCGTCGACTAATGGCAGTTTTGCATCCTGAAATTTCTTTTTAATGTTTTCTTTAACTACTTCAGGATTTTCTCTCAGCAACTTCATATCTAACATATTCTTTTCCTCCTTAAAATAAAAAGGAATCCTCCATCAGGGACGATTCCTCGTGTTGCCACCCTATTTGTAATTGTTTCACGTGAAACAATTACCACTCTTACAGATAACGGCTGTTACCGGAAAGTTTTACTTTCACTCCAAGGTAGATTTCACTGATTTCCAAGTACAGTTTTCACCAGCCACTGTCTCTCTGAACAATTCTATCAGTTACTTATCCCTATCATCGATTTAACAACATTATTTAATCATCTAAGTCTTTGAAAGTCAATTCAATTTGAAAACGTTGACAAAATTAAATAGATAAAGTATGATTTGTATAACTTATCATACTTGGAGGGAGAATATGAAGAAACCAGAAGGAAAATTTGCATGGACTGTCAAAGTTGGTGAAAAAGGGCAATTTGTCATTCCAAAAGAAGCCAGAGATCTTTTTGATATAAAACCAGGAGATACATTACTGCTGTTAGGAGATATTGAAAGAGGTATTGCAATTCCGCCAAAGAGTACATTAATTCGATATACAGAAGAAATTTTCTCTTCAAAAGAATCTTATGAGTAAACTTTGCTTCTTTAGTATACCCGCACATGGGCATACTAACCCTACTTTACCACTAATCAAAGAATTAGTGGAAAGAGGTCATGATGTCACTTATTATTCATATAATCAATTCAAATCAGAAATCGAATTAACAGGTGCTCACTTTGAATCATGTGATCTTTATGATTCACAAATTTACCTAACAAAAGAAGACATTCAAAAGATATCAAAAGATGTCGCCTTCTCCATTGAACTGTTAGTAAAAACTTCTCTCGCCATGGATCAAGGAATATTACAGAAGATTTCAAATAATAAGCCAGATGTCATCATCGGAGATTCAATGGCACCTTGGGCCAAGTTTATCGCACATAAATTGGAGATTCCTTACATCTGTTCAACAACAACTTTTGCTTTTAATAAACACTCAGCAAAAGTGATGAAACAAGATTTATTAAGTGCATTGAGTTTGTTAATGGGGTTGCCAAAAATCAAAAGAAGTATTAATAAACTAAAAAAAGCAGGTTATCCTGTGAATAGTTTTCTGGAACTCATTTCAAATGATGAATTAACAGATACGATTATTTATACATCTACCTATTTTCAACCATATGCAGAAACATTCAATGAACACTATTGTTTTGCAGGACCTTGTATTTTTGAAAAAGATATAGAAATCATTCCTCATCACTCTCCATTGATTTATGTTTCATTAGGAACTGTCAACAATCAATACAGTCAGTTTTATCAAAATTGTATTGATGCTTTTGCAGGAAAAGAAATGGATGTTATCTTAAATATCGGTAAAGAAACTGACCCATCACTTTTCAAAAATATTCCTGACAACATCAACATTGTACAGAATATTAATCAGCTTAATGTCCTCAAACAATGTGATGTATTTTTAACTCACTGTGGAATGAACAGCGTAAGTGAAGCTCTATATTATGAGGTCCCTCTCCTTCTGTTTCCACAGACTTCTGAACAGGCTGGTGTTGCAAATCGAGTCGAAGAACTTCATGCAGGAATCAAACTCAATAACATTCAACCACAACATATTTATGACTCTATTTGTATTCTTTTAAATATCAAAACCTATAAACAAAATACATCCAAAATAGCTCAATCATTCAAAGATGCAGGAGGATATAAAACAGCAGCAGATTTCATAGAAAATAATATAAAAAATCTTAAATGATATTGATATTCATTATTATTATTTTAGAAATAACTTATAAATAAAGGAAGAATAAGATTTATTGAAAATCATGATTCTTCCTTTATTGTCTTTGATACAAGATAAATTTTATCAGAAAAACCACCCTTTTCCTGATGTTTATTCTGATAGATTTTGATGAGTTCTTCTTTTGAAAAACCTCTTGACTCACATAACGCAATCACTACTTCTAAGATATCCACAAGCTCTTCAATTGTCTTATCTTGGTGATATTCTCTGACTTCTTCATCCAGCTTTTCTTCAAGCATTTTTTCATAAGATTCATCATCTAAAATAATATAATCAGGGGATTCATTCTGTGCTTCTATCAGCTCAGGGATACGATTTCTCACTAATTTATTATAAAGAATTTTCTTCATTACAAACACCTCGTCTGGATTATATAATAGAAAAGACAGATGTACAAACATCTGTCAATCCAATTCATTTTTCTTATTTTTATAGAACTGCTGATCCTTTGGCACAACACGATTCTGAACAGAATGCTGACGGTTGTAATAGTTCTGTGTATTGAACTGCTGCACATCCTTTGTCTGATTTTGTGTTTCCAACATGTCTTCTTCAATCTCAAATTCCTGTCCAGCTTCAAGCTGTGAATGATTGTTTGAATTAGATGTTTTAAAATAATCATCCTGTTTCTTATTGCTTTGATTGATCAGATTTTTATTCATCTTACGCTTCTCATTTTCATTCTGATTTTTTGAAGGAAACTGCATGTTGTTTCTGTTGTTTTCCATTTTTTTCACCTCACACTATTATTGTGAGTACAGTAAAGAAAACCCATTCAAAAATAAAAATCCAATCTTTTACTGATGACGATGTCTCCATGCATAATACTCATCATCTTTTTCAAGATTCACTGTTTCCTGCTGAACATCATCATATAAATAAAATACTTCATCTTTAAATAAATCTTCTAAATCTTCTAATGTAATACGATAAGTACTTGATGGACCTTTTACTAAAATCTTATCTTTTCTTTTAACAAAGAAAACAGGATTTCCATCTTTCATAATCATCATAATTTCTTGATCAACCAATAATCTTTTTACATCTTCAAGGCGTTCAATCTTTTCCATATGAAACCTCCTGTACTTTATCATTGTATCACACAAAATGAAAATGATGACCTGTGATTAGAATTTATAAATTATATCTAAGTTGAATCATGATATAATACCCCTGTTAAAGAATCTAATAAACATTGGAGGTAATCAAATGAGACCTTATGTAAGAATTTCAGAGGATGGAGAAAAGTTCCTGAAAAAAGGACAAATGTGGATGTATCGCAACAATGTCATAGAACTTGATGATTCACTTGAAAATGGATGTGTTGTGGATATTCTTACAACTGCAGATGAATATTTAGGAACAGGATTTTTATCTAAGCTCAGTCATATTACTGTACGTATACTCTCTAAGAATCGAAATGAAGAACTAGATCGTACTTTCTTTAAAAATAGAATTCAATTCGCATATGACCACAGAAAAACAGTAGAACGTGAAAATATCTCTAACTGTAGAATTATCTTTGGTGAAGCAGATTTAATGCCAGGATTAGTTGTAGACCGATATAATGATATTCTTGTCGCACAGATTAGTTCATATGGATTAGATATACGTAAAGATATGATTTATGAAATACTCATGGAAGTCTTTTTAGAAGATGGACAGGATGTAAAAGGTGTTTATGAACGCAATGATATTGCAATACGTACAAAAGAAGGATTAGAAACATACAAAGGATACTGGAAAAATGCAGACCTTCATACAACAACCATTATTCATGAAAATGGAATCAAACTTCATATTGACGTAGAAAACGGACAAAAAACTGGATACTTCCTAGATCAGAAATCTAATCGTGTATTACTAAGACAATTAGCATATGACAAAAATGTATTGGATTGTTTTACACACACTGGTGGCTTTGCATTAAATGCTGCATATGGACATGCTAAATCTGTAACTGCAGTAGATGTTTCTCAAACAGCCCTGGATCAGGCATATCGTAACGCAAAACTCAATCATTTAGAAGACAGAATGTCTTTTGTTAAAGCAGATGTCTTCAAATATCTGGATGAATGTAAAAAAGGTCAATTTGATATTATTGTCCTTGACCCTCCTGCATTTACTAAATCAAGAAAAACTGTTGCGAATGCCTATGGAGGATATAAGAGAATTAATATCCAAGCAATGCGTTTATTAAATCGTGGAGGTTATCTCATCACTGCAACATGTTCCAGATATATGGAAATCTCAGATTTCGAAAAGATGCTTAGAGAATCTGCAGCAGAAGCTGGTGTTACACTCAGACAAGTCTCTGTTACTCAACAAAATGCTGATCATCCAATCTTATGGACAATGGATGAAACCTCTTATCTGAAATTCTATATTTTCCAACTCATATAAGAAAAGACAGACTTTATCATTTGATAAAGTCTGTTTTATTGTACATTATTGATTAGTTGTCCTATCTTTTCAATATGACATTCAATGATATCTCCAGAATATAAAAATTGTGGAGGATTCATTCCCATATCTACCCCTGCAGATGTCCCAGTCGCAATGATAATACAATTTTTAATGTCATCCCTTGTTTCAGCTTATTATCAATATGTTCAATATCAAAGATAAAATCTTTCGTATTTCCATTCTGTCTAAGTTCATGATTGATCCTTGTTTGTACATTTAATGGCACAGGCCATTCAAATTCATCGGCTGTTACAATAACAGAATCCATAAAAGTGAATGTATCCAAACTCTTTCCAAAATACCATTGTTTATGAGATGTTTGAATTGTACATGCAGAGATATCATTGAATATTGTATATCCAAAAATAACATCTTTCACTTCATCTTTTTTTGATATTTCTGCAGTCTTTTCTATAACTGCAACAAGCTTAACTTCATCGGTAAAACCAATTATTAGAATAGCACGTTTATAAAAAAAAACAGGATGTTCATTTAATGAAAATGCTTCTTTTTTGTACCTCATACTTTCTTTTGCATAATCTGAATCATTTTTTTCCTAAACAGATAATATCTTGCTTAGGTACAGGGATGAGTGAATACCACTTATAATCTGATATAGAAGCACCTTCATGATTCAAATATTGATTTTTACATTCTTTGATTAGTTCATCTGTCCTATTTTCAATCAAGTCATTCATATTTTGAAAAGAATAACCTTAGGATGACAACAAAATCATTTTATTCTGTTCATAGACTGCAAGACATTTTTTTTATTGTTATATAGAATAATCACAAATTTCATAGCCATTACCTGTACAAATTATTTCACTTTTTATTTCCCATAACAAAAAAAGCCACTTCGATTGAAATAGCTATTTATAATAAACCTGATATAAAGAA
Organism: Erysipelotrichaceae bacterium; assembly: GCA_017473335.1. Lineage (GTDB taxonomy): Bacteria > Bacillota_I > Bacilli_A > Erysipelotrichales > Erysipelotrichaceae > RGIG1896. The sequence continues at coordinate 38,893 of JAFULN010000058.1, read as the reverse complement.
ATAGATTGAAGAAATCAACAAGATGATCCAAGAAAGATATCTTGAAAACAAAGCTAACTCAGATGGCTCAGCTTTATTTGAATTTTGAATTCGGAAAGACATTTGAAAACGAAACAATTCATCAGCAAATAGAATGGAGAAAAAATTAATAACAGAAAGGAATAAACCAGAAAACCAGAATATCCATTTTACTTTTTTAACAAGTACAGGTCCTTCAGCTAATTCAATAATTTTATTCAATGGAGGTTCAATCGAATGAACAATATTTCCGTGTTCATCTCTTTCTATACCATTATGATCAAAATAAGAAACATTAAATCCATATAAAGATCCATCTTCATCGTACAACACACAAATTCCATCACCTGATGTTCTGATGGCAGTTCCTTTAAATTTCACTTCATCATCTTGATAGATTTCATAACCTTTAGCATATTGATGATCTTTCAAATTTTCAACAATCAATGAATCATTTTCATAAACAGTATAAGTGATTACTTGATCATAACCATATTCAAAAACAACTTGATAATCAGATACGATAAATCTCACTTTTTTTCCATTTAAAATACCAGAATATACTGTACTGTCATTTTCAGATTCTGGTATAAAAATTTGATTTTTATATTCAAATCCTATCTTAGAATTTAAAGTACAATAAATAAAACCCGAAAACAAAACAGATACTATCATTACCATTAATAATAATTTCTGAAATTTATTCAAATTCATTATTCTTTTCATACCAACACCCATATTAATATTTAATCATATAATTTGAAGAATGACAAAAAAATGGTCTAGAATCTTAGACCATTTTATTTTATTCACCTGAAACTTCTTTTGTTTCTGCAGCAGGTTCTTCAGCTTTTTCGACAATCGCAACTGTAGATACCTTGCTGTTTTCACTTGTAGAAATTAATCTAACACCTTGAGTAGCACGTCCATAGACAGAAACCTTTTCCAAAGAGATACGGATGACAATACCATCATCTGTCATGATCATGCAGTCTTCATCACCACGTACTGCACGCAGACCAACCAACTCACCATTCTTTTCAGTGATATTGATTGTTTTAACACCCTTAGCACCTCGGCTAGTAAGTCTATATTCTTCCAGTTCAGATTTCTTTCCATAACCCTTTTCAGTAACTACTAAAATGTACTTACCTTCCTTATCTGTTGTCATACCAATGACATGACTTCCATCTGGATTAAATCCACGTACACCTGAAGCATTTCTACCCATTGGTCGAACATCTGTTTCTTTGAAACGAACAGCCTTACCATTTGCTCCTGCAATGATGATTTCGTCTTCACCCATTGTCTGCTTCACAGCTACTAATTCATCGCCATCTTTTAAAGTAATCGCAATCTTACCAGTCTGACGAATATTTTCAAATTCAGTCATAGGTGTACGTTTTACCAGACCATCTTTTGTAACAAAGAAAAGATATTCATTCGCAATGTTTTCAGTTACATAAACACGAACCATTGCTTTAATTTTTTCATCTTTATCTAAATTCAACAGATTTACAACTGGAATACCCTTAGCAGTTCTTGATGCCATTGGTACACGATATCCTCGTATACGATATACCTTACCCTTGTTAGAGAACATCAACAAATCTTCATGAGTGCTCATTGATAAGAACTGATCAATGATATCATCTTCATTGACTGACATACCCTTGATACCTTTACCACCACGATTCTGTGTCTTATATGTATCAACAGGGATACGTTTGATATATCCATTCGTTGTCATTGTAATGACAATATCTTCAACAGGAATCAAATCTTCATCTTCAATATCCAATGCACCTTCAACAATTTCAGTACGACGCTTATCACCATACTTTTCTTTCATTTCCAGAAGATCAGTCTTAATGATATCTACAACACGGCTGTGATTTGCAAGAATATCTTTTAAATCCGCAATCGTAACCATTAAGTTGTTATATTCATCTTCAATCTTCTGACGTTCCAAACCAGACAAACGTCTCAGCTGCATATCTAAGATAGCTCTTGCCTGAATTTCTGATAAATTAAATCTTTCCATCAATTCAACCATTGCAGTCTGATTATCTTTTGAATGACGAATCAGAGAAATGATTTCATCAATGTGATCCAGTGCAGTTTTTAATCCAACTAAGATATGTGCGCGTTCTTCAGCCTTCTTTAATTCATAGCGTGTCTTACGCACAATCACTTCAATCTGATGTTCAGCATAGTAATGAAGAACTTCTTTAATACCTAACTGTTTAGGTGAATTATTCACAAGTACAATTGTATTAACACCATATGAAACCTGAAGTGAAGTCAAACGATACAGCTGATTCAAAAGTACATCAGCCTGTACATCACGACGAAGTTCAATCACAATACGAATACCTTCACGATTCGATTCATCACGAAGATCAGTAATACCATCTACAACTTTTTCACGAACCAGACTCGCAATCTTTTCAACTAAAACAGCCTTATTGACCTGATATGGAATTTCAGTCACAATGATACGCTTCTTACCATTATCCATTTCTTCAATATTACATTTAGAACGAATAATAATACTTCCACGTCCAGTTTCATAAGCCTGACGAATGCCACTACGTCCAAGAATCATACCACCTGTCGGAAAATCTGGACCAGGTAAATAGTTTTCCATCAATTCAGGAACAGTAATATCAGGATTTTCCATCACTGCAATTGTAGCATCAATTGATTCACCAAGATTATGTGGAGGAATGTTTGTAGCCATACCAACCGCAATACCAGTAGCACCATTAATCAACAAGTTAGGAATACGACAAGGCATAACAGATGGTTCTCTTTCTTCACCATCATAGTTATCTACCCAGTCAACAGTATCCTTCTGAATATCACGTACCATTTCCATTGAAATCTTAGACATCTTCGCTTCAGTATAACGCATGTGCGCTGCACCATCACCGTCAATAGAACCAAAGTTACCATGTCCATCCACTAATGGATAACGATAGCTGAAATCCTGTGCCATACGTACCATAGCTTCATAAACAGCAGTATCACCATGTGGATGATACTTACCAATAACTTCCCCTACGATACGAGCTGATTTCTTATGTGGTTTATCTGCAACAATTCCTAAGTCATTCATCGCATGCAGAATTCTACGATGAACAGGTTTTAATCCATCACGTACATCAGGTAATGCACGTGCAACAATAACAGACATTGAATAATCCAGAAATGAGGTACGAATTTCACTGGAAATATTGGTCTGTCTTATTTTTCCATGATTATGTTCTTCCATATTTCCTCCTCATTAAATATCCAGATTCTTAACGAACTGTGCATTTTCCATAATAAAGCGTCTTCTAGGTTCAACTTCATCACCCATCAACATTTCAAATGCAGCATCCGCATCCATAGCATCTTCAACAGTAACCTGAATCAACGTTCTTACTTCTGGATCCATCGTTGTTTCCCACAACTGTTCAGGATTCATTTCCCCTAAACCTTTGTAACGCTGAATACTTAAACGTTCTCCCATTTCTTTCTTAATTAAATCCATTTCTTCTTCCAGATATGCATAGCGAATCTGATTACCTTTCTGTACTTTATACAGAGGCGGCTGTGCAATGTATACATACCCTTGTTCAACAACAGGTTTCAAATAACGATAGAAGAAAGTAAGTAAAAGTGTACGAATATGAGCACCATCGACATCGGCATCGGTCATGATTACAATTTTATGATAACGAAGTTTTGAAGTATCTACTTCATTTCCAACTCCACATCCAAAGGCTGTAATCATTGAACGAATTTCCGCATTGTCAAAAATTCTGTGCAGTCTTGCCTTTTCAACATTAAGAATTTTACCTCTCAATGGTAAAATAGCCTGATATTTTGAATCACGTCCCTGCTTTGCAGAACCTCCCGCAGAATCACCTTCGACAATGTAAATTTCACAAATACTAGCATCTTTACTTGAACAGTCTGCTAGTTTACCAGGCAAACTAGAAATTTCAAGTGCACTTTTACGACGAGTAAGTTCACGAGCTTTCTTTGCAGCCAAACGAGCCTTTGATGCCAGCATCGCCTTTTCAATCATCAGCTTTGCCTGATCAGGATTTTCTAATAAGAAACGTTCTAGCTGAGTTCCAAAGATATTCGATACAATCTTTCTAACTTCACTGTTCCCTAACTTTGTCTTTGTCTGTCCTTCATACTGAGGATCAGGATGTTTTACAGAAATAATCGCAGTCAATCCTTCACGAACATCTTCACCCTGCAAAGCTTCTTCATCCTTTTTCATTAGATTATTTTCTTTTGCATAGTTATTGATAACACGATTGATTGCCAGACGGAAACCATCTTCATGATATCCACCTTCATGAGTATTGATATTATTACAGAATGAATAAATATTAGGCATATATCCATCGTTGTACTGCATCGCAATTTCAACTTGAATACCATCTTCTTCACCCTCACAGTAAACAATATCATCATGAATAGTCTGTTTATTTTTGTTTAAATATTGAACATATTGTTTCAATCCACCTTCATAATGAAAGACATATTTCTTTTTCTTTTCTTCTTCCTGACGATCATCAGTAAAAATTAGTTTGATGCCTTTATTCAGGAATGCAATCTGCCTTAAACGATCTTTCAATGTATCGTGATTATATTCCGTAGTTTCAGTAAAAATAGTACCGTCTGCCTTAAAACGAACTTTACTTCCATGAATTTCCGGATTACACTCACCAACACATGTTAATGGCTTTACTGGATGACCACCATCTTCAAAACGCATGAAGTATTCTTTACCATTTTTATAAACAGTTACTTCAAGATATTCTGATAATGCATTAACTACAGATGCACCTACACCATGAAGACCACCTGATACCTTGTAGGCACCTCCTCCAAACTTACCACCTGCATGCAGAACAGTAAAAATAGTTTCAACTGTTGAAATACCTGTTTTCTGATGAATTTCAACAGGCATACCACGTCCATTGTCTTTTACAGTCACAACATTTTCTTTATCTACATTGATTTCAATATCAGTTGCATATCCAGCCAACGCTTCATCAATAGAGTTATCTACGATTTCCCATACTAAATGATGCAAACCTCTTTCTGATGTTGAACCAATGTACATCCCAGGACGTTTACGAACAGCTTCAAGACCTTCAAGAACTTGAATATCATCCGACGTATACGAATGTTCCACTTTTTCTTCCATAGTTCTTCTCCTTTATCTGATTATTCCATGGTCTACTCTGAAGATTTTAGGGCTCTTCACAAGACTCTCTTTTAATTCATCTAAATCCGTTGTCGTAATCAATGTTTGAACTTCTTTATCCAAAACCTGAAACAAACGAATACGATTGTTCTGATCCAATTCACTTAACACATCATCGAGAATCAGTACCGGTGATGTTTTCTTTGTCATTCTAACAAAATCAATTAAACATAATTTAATCGCAAGAAGCACCATACGCTTTTGTCCCTGTGAAGCCATCTCATTCAAAGGAATTCCTTTCATCGTAAATTCAATATCATCACGATGACATCCATTTCCAGTCACTTTCAATAAAATGTCTCTTTCACGAGTTTCATCATATTTCTGCTGCATCAATTCTCTCAATTTTGATTTATCAGAAAAATCAATCCAGCTCTTCAAACGAACTCCAAGTTCTAAATCTTCATCACATAACTGTTTCATCTTATGTGTTAAACGCTGATTCAGAAATTCAACAAATACTCTGCGACTTTCAATAATCTGCAGCTGAGCATCCACCATTTGACTCTCAAGCGACGTTAATAAGATTATATCACATTCCATCTTCAATGCCTGATTACGCTCCTTAAGACATTTCTGATACTTCAGAAGCGCTGCATTGTATTTCAAGGAAATCTTACCAATTTCCATATCCATCAGTTTTCTACGTTCCCTTGGAGAAATATTAAACATTTCCAAATCATTTGGAGAAAATAAAATCGCATTCAATCTTCCAATAAACTCACTCGCTTTAGGAACCTGTTTTGAAGCAACAAACAATGACTTCCCTTTACTGTGAATCACAGAAGAAAGTACTGTTTTTTTTCCATCCTCTTCAATCGTACATTCAATTGATGCAAATGGACAATCATGTTTAATCATTGCATTGTCATTCGTAACACGAAATGATCTAGTTGTAGAAGAAAACACCACACTTTCAATACAGTTTGTTTTCCCTTGTCCATTATTTCCCAAAAATACATTGATACCAGGATCCAAAACAATCTCACAATGTTCAATATTTCTAAAATTACGTAATTTCAGCTTTTTAAGAATCATGATTCAATCTGATATTTCTTTCCTTCAATCACAATCTGATCACCAGGATATAATTTTCTACCACGACGATCTTCTTTTTCTCCATTGACTTTGATATCTAATTCTTTTACTGCGAACTTTGCCTGTCCTCCAGTATCAATCCAGTCTGTCATTTTCAAAAACTGACCTAAAGTGACATATTCAGTATCGATTTTAATCATGAAAATCCCTCATTTCCGATATTATCGCATCGTAACTATTATAACACAAAATGCACTTAAATGCTTGTTTTTATGGAAATTAATACAAGAAGTATAGGGATACTTGAAACTAAAAAAAACGCTTAAATTCAATTTAAACGCTTTCTTTTTATATTTATCATTTATTTTTGTTGTTTTTTACCTGATTTTAGATTTTATCACTCATCATTTCAAATGAATCTCTTAAATTCTGTGAATTATACGGAAAAAAGTTACTGAGAATTCCTGTTATGACTCGAAAAAATGAAAACTGTATCTTAAGATACAGTTCATTGATTAATTATAAGTTCTTACTGGAAGTACCAGCTGTAAAATGGAATCATCTGCAACATTCTTAATGATGAATGGTTTCATTTCACCAGAGAATGATACACGAATTGTGCTTGCGTTCAATACACGAATTGCTTCATATACATAACGTCCGCTAAATGAGATATTAATTCCCTTTCCTTCATATGAATCAGGAATAATTTCTTCCATAGATGATCCAACTTCCTGAGAACGAGTACTAATAATTAGTTTTTCAGGTGTTGCTGCAAGACGAATAATTGATACACCATCATTTTTAATAAAAGATGCACGGTCAATCGCATTCAACAAATCACGACTATCAACAATCAGTTCATTTTCAAAGACGGTAGGAATCAATCTCTGTGTTTCTGGATAAAATCCATCAATCAAACGAGTCTGAATCAATACCTGATCAATCCAGAACTGTGCTTTCTTATCAGATACACAAATTTCAACTTTTGAATCTTTTTCTATAATTTTAGCAAGTTCATTCAAACTTTTTGCAGGAATAGTAATATTAAATGTTGAATCTGTATTTAAATCAATCACTTTCTTTGCAAGACGATAACTGTCAGTTGCGGTACAAACTAATTTTCCTTCTGATGCTTTAAAATTTACACCAGTTAATACTGGACGAGTTTCCTTGTCACTTGTTGCAAAAGTTGTCTGATTGATGATTGTAACAAGTTCATCAGCATCTAATTCAAAACTCTGAGAAGGCTTTGTGAAATCCAATGTAGGATAATCAGAAGCTCTTACACCATTGATTTCAAACTTAGCATTATTACCACTGATTTTTGTTAAAGAACCATCAACGATTCTTACATCAATATCATCAGCATCAATCTTTCTTACGATTTCTAAAATATATTTTGCTTCAATGACAATGGAACCTGTTTCTGATACTACCAAACGAATGTCTTCTTCTTCCGCAGTTAATGTCTTCTGAATAGAAATATCAGAATCACTTCCTGTTAGAATGATTGAATCTTCCAATACATCAATTTTAACACCAGTTAATGATGGAATCGGTGAATTAGAAGAAATTGCACGTGATACAGTCTGCAGTGAGCTATAAAACACTTTCTTTGAAATTTTAAAATTCATTGAGGCTCCTCCTATATGTAATATATATTTTTATTCTTTATAATTATTATTAAGGGTGTGGAAATGTGGATAACTTTCAAAAACGCCCTTAAAACAAGTACATTTTATCATTTTTAATTGTGGAAATAAAGTGGAAAACTTTGTGGATAATGTGGATTACTTGGAACGGATCTGACTTTCAAGTTCAGTAATAGCCTGTCTGTAGAATGTATCCTTTTTAAGGCTTGCTTCAACTTTTCTGCATGCACTCATTACTGTTGAGTGGTCTCTCTTTCCAAATTCTTCACCAATCTTAACGAATGGCATATCTATTAAAGAACGGCACAGATACATTGCAATCTGACGAGCATTGGCAATGTTGCTGGTACGAGATTTTGAAATCAGCTGCTGTTTTGTAAGACCGTAATAATCTGCAACAACTCGTTTAATCAAGTTTGCAGTAATTTCCTGTCCCTGTGCAGGAGCTTCAACTTGTCCTTTAAATGTTTCAATCGCAAGTGCCATATCAATATGATCACGATTAGAAAATTGAATTGCATAAAATAATAAACGTTTAATGCATCCTTCTAAAGAACGTACATCTTTAGAAAAATTAGATGCAAGATATGCAATAACATCATCATCAATAATAACATCATCACTTACTTGATTCGATATTTTCAGTCTTAAAATTGCGACAGCAGTTTCAAATTCAGGTGAATCAAGACCAACAGATAAACCAGAAGAGAAACGACTGATAAGACGTTCTTCCAATCCTTTAATTTCAGTTGGATGACGGTCAGATGTAATAACAATCTGTTTACGATTATTCACAAGCTCATTAAATAAAGAGAAGAATATTTCATGACTCTTTTCTTTTCCTGCAAGAAATTGAATATCATCCATCAGCAGTACATCAATGTCATAAAGTTCTTTCTTTAACTGATCAATGCTTTTATTTTGAATGCTGTTTACAACTTTTTCTACGAAATCAGTACCAGAAGTATAATAAACTTTCTTCATTGGATTACTGTTTAGTACAAAATTTCCAATTGCATTTAATAAATGAGTTTTTCCAAGACCGCTATTTCCATAAATAAACAGTGGTGTATAAATGTTGCCTGGATCATAAGCGCACCCCAAAGCAGCCGCATGACATTCACGGTTACTTGCACCTACAACGAAATTATCAAAACGATATTCAGGCAGGACATTATTATAGTTGAGTAAAATATTATTATTTATTGTTTGTGATAAAAATGGTTCTTCAATCTTCTGTACTGGTACAGAGATATCCATTTTTTTGTATTCGCTGCGAGTTAATACTTCGCATTTGACTGTTTTGCCATCGATACTTTCAAAGAATTCGCCAATCAAGAGAGCTTCTTTCATCATGATTTGCTTAGATACTTCACTATCTCCTACAAGAATTGCTTTTGAATCAGTTAAAGAAACCAATGTAGAAGTTCTATAAAATGAATCTAGGATAACTTTATCAATTTTTCCGGATTTTTGAATCTCATCGATGACTTTGTTCCATAAATCGGAATAATATACTTCCAATGAAGACATCATCATCAACCTTTCTATCCCCTAATTTTTAGGGTGTGCTCCTAAACAATACACCACTTTCCACAGGAAATCTATAAGAAAATTTCATCTAAAAAAGTTATCCACATAAGAAAAATTAAAAAAGCCTTTAAAATAGGTGATTTATAATAGTTTTCCACAATATCCACATCTTATATTTTGTGGATAAAATGTGGAAAAGTTTATTAACATTAACGAATTGTGGATAAGTGTGGATATCTTTTCTTTATCCACATTATTTTAAACATTCATTAATATTAAATAATCTCTAAAAATAAAGTGATTTTATACTTTTCAACATTTCCACATATTGTGGATAACTACTCAATGTGGATTGGGGATAAGATGTGGAAAAGAATTGTTGAATATCATACTTTTTTAACAATCCACATTCAAATTCATCCACAATCAATTAAAATGTGGATAATTCACTAAAAATGAACTAAAATAAGCTTTAGAGAGGTTTATTTCATGAAAAAGTTAATTATATTAATGTTTGTAGTTATGTTATTTTCATGTGCAGATAAAAATGATATTAAAACTGCGTCTATACAGAATTTTAATATTAATGAAAAAGCATCTTTAATAGAAATTGACATTGTAGATCTTGAAAGTTTAGATTCAATCAATATTCTGGTCAATAAGACACATGATTTACCTGAAGATTATGAACCTTGTGATTTGATTCAACCAGATGTATCTACAACAAAGACTTTATATGTACGTGAAGTAATTCATGATGATTTGATAGAAATGTTCAATGCTGCAAAAGAAGCTGGTGCAGAGTTAAGTATTTCAAGTGGATATAGATCATATTCATATCAGAAAAAATTATTTAATAATTATGCTGCACGTGATGGAATTGAAGCTGCAAGCAGATACAGTGCAAGACCTGGACAAAGTGAACATCAAACAGGACTTGCATTAGATATTTCATCTAAAAGTGGTGTGTGTACATTAAGCAATTGTTTTAAAGATACTGATGAAGGTAAATGGCTGAAAGAGAATGCCTGGAAATATGGTTTTATTTTAAGATATCCTGAAGGTAAAGAAGAAATTACAGGATATATCTTTGAACCGTGGCATTTTAGATATGTAGGTAAAAAAGAAGCTCAAAAGATTTTTGAATCTGGACTAACAGTAGAGGAATTTTATAATCAGTTAGATTAATTAAATTTCTTAGGTTCATAAAGATATATTTATAATAAATGTTATATAAAAAGAAGTATTTAGTGGTTGAAGCAGTTAATTAGAAAACTGAATCATACAATCACTAAATACTTCTTATTATTAGAACGATGCAATGAATATAAAAAAGAATCATTCAATACAATTTGAAATGATTCTTAGTATTCATATTTTAATTATCTGAATTGGAGAACTTTACCATTTTTATCTGCAAAAAGAACACTGACTTTAAGTTTAGTCTTTAATACTTTTGGAACATCATTCCATTGTTTTCGATATGAAGCAGAATCATTAAAGGCTACACTATAGTAAGCATCTTCATCAACAATATCATTTAAAATAGAATTAATTTTTACTGGCAATGTTTGTTTTCTTCCACGTTGTGATCCCTGAACATTAATAATCCAAAGCTGATCATCTTTTATTGCTCTTAGATTATTAGATTCAGATGTAACAGTCCAACCTCTTTCATTGAGCCAAAGCATGATTAATTCTTTTAAATCATCAGTGGAACGATTTGTTTTGAGCATACGAGCTTTTCTTTTTTCTTCTTCTGTTTTTAATGGACGTCCTCTTTTTTTAGAAGGAAAATAACTAGCTCTATCTTCAAGTTGATCTACATAATATCTTACTAAAAGACGGCTTCCAAAACCTGTTTGACCACGTGGTGAGTCTAGAATTTCATCACCTTCAAGCATGAGTTTATAGATTGCCTGACAGCAGGTTGGCATAGTAGCATGATTTGGAGAAATGATGGAATGTAAATCTCTTGAACTGATATCAATGTATTTTAATCCTTCATTGTGAGAAGATTGTTTTAAATTTTCTAAGTAGTTTAAGTATTCTTGAATTCCAGGTCCTTTCATAATATTCACTCTCTTTCTTTGTTGAACACATTGTATGACAAGTGAGATGTCGAAATATGTCGAAAAAAAGAGAAGTAATAAAATTCTTAAAAAATATGTTTTATATCGTATTAATAATAGAAAAGATAATAAAATTCAAAAAACTTCTTTTAATATAAATAAAAAACACATAGAAAGTAAATTAACTGAATATGTGTTTTAAATAAAGTAATAAATAATATTATTAATAACGATTATCATTTTTAATAATATTTCTTTCTTATTGAATATCCAATAAAAAATGAAATCATGTACATTAAAATAAAGAATAATATAATCAAAAACGAGATGATTGAAAACAACTCAGCTTGAAGTGTATAACTGAAGAAAGATAAGTTGATGAAAAGAAAATATGTAAGAAATGTAGATATAGAACTAATGACTGGAATATAAGTAAATGTTATAAAGTATAAAATTGAAAGAAGAATTATGTAAAATACAAATGTTTTGATGACATCTTTTTTATTTAAAAATTTATAAGATTTTGGAGAAAAATAACCAGCAATAAAATACAATAGAATATCAATTCCTATGCATATTAATGTGATTGTACTGCTTGAATAATGATTAAAAATTGACATGAATGTAAGCAGCAATGTGATAAAGGATGCAATGATATTGATAGTAAGCATCCATAGAACTGGTCGAATATATTTTTTCATATGATGAACCTCTTTAATAATTGTATATAAAAGATATTAAAAGTTCCATAGAAAAAGAAGGAGTTGTCTCCTTCTATAAGATTGATATTGATTAAATTTACTTAGATAATTCTTCTACAAGATTATCTAACTGAGCATAACTCTTTTCATTGAGTGCTGCTAGAATTGTTACAATAGTATCAGTAAAAGTAATATCTTTTGAGTTATCAAACATATTTCTCATGATTTTTGCGGCTGTTGGTGACCATGTTCCATTTTCTATAAGAGAAATTTTACGATGAGAATAATTTCTTTCAGTTAGTTCATGAATAAATTCTCTCATAAAAGGAAAGATTTCTCCCATATAAGTTGTTGTTGCAAGAACAATCTTATCGTAGTGGAAAGCATTTTCAACAGCTTCTGCCATGTCACATCTTGCAAGATCATTCAATACAACTTTATGTCCTTTTGATTCTAATTTATCTTTAAGCAATAAGACAGCTTTTTTTGTATTTCCGTATACAGATGTATAGGCAATGACTATTCCTTCTTCTTCAGGCTGATAGCTTGACCAGATGTTATATAGATTTAAATAATATTCAATATTATCATTTAAGACAGGTCCATGAAGTGGACAAATAGTTTGAATATCCAGATTGGATGCTTTCTTTAAAAGAGTCTGTACTTGTACACCAAACTTTCCAACAATTCCAATGTAATATCTTCTAGCTTCACATGTCCAGTCTTCTTCAATATCCAATGCTCCAAATTTACCGAAAGCATCTGCTGAAAAGAAAACTTTATCAGTTGTGTCATAGGTCATGATAACTTCTGGCCAATGAACAAGTGGTGCGTTGATGAACTTTAAAACGTGTTTTCCTAAAGAAAGTGTATCTCCTTCTTTGACTGCAAGTTTACGTTCAGGAAAGTCAGTACCAAAGTAATTCTTCATCATTAGAAATCCTAAAGGAGAAGCTACTATTTTTGATTCTGGATAAGTATCTAAAAAGTTTTTAATATTTGAAGAGTGATCAGGTTCCATGTGCTGTACAATCAGATAATCTGGAATTCTATTTCCAAGTACTGATTGAATATTATTTAACCATTCATCTGTAAATCCAGCATCAACAGAATCCATAACCGCTACTTTTTCATCGAGAATGACATAAGAATTGTATGACATTCCATTAGGAACAATATATTGACCTTCAAATAAATCAAGTTGATGGTCATTGACCCCTACATATTTTATATCGTCAGTAATATACATGATTATTTACCTCTTTTTCTGTCTTATTTTATATATAATCATCGTATTTATCCATTTATATGCTTCTTTTCTAGCCAAATACTTCAAATGCGGCAATAACTTTTAACATATATTCATCGAAGTTATTTCTTCCATAGCAATCTAGAAAATAATCAGTATATTGATCAGTTTTTAGATTATATTGTAATGACCAGATTGCCCAATAAAGATCAATATGTTTATCTCCTAATCCAGATTGACTGAAATCAATAAGTGTACTGAATTTTTCATTATTGATAATAATGTTTGGAAGACAGAAATCTCCATGAATTAGTGTATCTGCCTTAAGATGATGTTTGTAATTCTGTATGATTTTCCATGCTTCTTCTTTATTATGGACTGGATATTTACTTAATATATAAGATTCATCATAAGAATCTGAATGATAAGCTATAGATGATTTCATGTATTGTTCATAACTTAATGATACTGGCGTAGAAATTGAGGGTTGATGATGTAAAGTTAAAAGTGTTGAAGCAAGAATCTGACAGAGCTTTTCAGGAGACCCTTCCCAATGAGTTGCATCTTCACCTACTGCTGCCTTAGTCACCAAATAATCTTTATCTAATGAAAGATAACAAAGACATTCAACACCAAATCCTTTTTCATAAAAGAGATTCGTCAGTTCAGCTTCTTTTTGAAGTGTTCCCTTCTGATCTACTTTGATATATACACCAGCATCTGAATAGAATACTTTTGCGTTTGAATGACAGCTGCTGTCATAAAGAGTATGCCCTTGAATATAATGATGAAGTTCTTTTGGAAAATCATGAAGATTTACTGATATTTCTTTTTTAATCATGACTACTGTAAACTCCATCCATAATCATTATGGTAAATCATTTGTTTTGTCATACCTCCATCAATACAGATATTTTCTCCAGTGATAAAACTAGCCTGATCAGAGCACAGGAATAAAACCATATTAGAAATATCAAGTGGATTTCCAACTCTTCCTGCAGGATGCTGTAGAGCATCAGCTCCTTTATATAGTGTGTAGTTTGTATCAATCCATCCAGGAGATATAGAATTGACTCTTACTTTATTTGATAAAGACACAGCAAGTGCGTGAGTAAGAGCATGAATACCTCCTTTGGCAGCCGTATAGCTTTCTGATTGAGGCTGACTCATACGATCACGGCTGGATGAAATATTAATAATACAAGCTCCTTCATTAAAGTAATTTTGAAGTAGTTTGGTTAAATAAAAAGCAGCAGTCACTCCAGTATTAAGTGCATAAACAAATTCTTCATAAGTACATTCTGAAATTCCTTTGAATAAAGGAGCTGCATTATTAATAAGAAAATCAACATGACCATAATCATCAATTACTTTTTTAACAAATCTTTCTAAAGTATCCTTATCAGAAATATCTCCCTGAAAATAATCATTTTGTTGAATATCTATCATACAAATATGAGCACCTTCTTTTTTGAATTCGTCTGCAATGCATTTTCCAATTCCTTGAGCTGCACCTGTAATAACTACAACTTTATCTTTAAATCTCTTCATTGTGGTTCCTCATTTCTAGCTGATTCAATAAGCATTCTGCTTCTTCTCTTGTCTTAAGATGAAATACTTCTTTGTCGGAATAATTGTACAAATATTGATATATTTTAGGAGTAACATTTGATTTAAAATCTTTAATATACTGGATGAATTCCTCATCTTCTTCCTCTTCAATCCAAGGAATATCTGGACGTACTTTTCCTTTTCTTGATTTGACCCCTTCAAGACAAAGTTCAACAGGATAATCTAAGAAGAAAACAGTATCAGAGTGTTGAAGTCTAAGCTCCATTGTAGAGATATAATTGCCATCAATGATCCAAGAATCTTTTTGAATCGAATCAGTAAGTCTACTTCTAAATAATTCATTATCAACAGTTGTCTTGTCAGAATTCCAGTACAGATTATCTAAGTGAATAACAGGTATTTGAAGAATATTACTCAATTTGATTGAAAATACGCTCTTACCGCTTCCTGGACATCCAATCACTATAATACGTTTCATAATGTCACCTCCATGATTTATTTATTATGTCACAATGAGATTTGAAAAAAGACAGCTTACGCTGTCTAATTAAGTGGACTATATCCTGTTTGTTCAATAATTGTTTGACCATCTTCAGATAAGAGGAAATCAATAACTTTATGGACATTTTCATTGTTGTTTCCTTTTACACTAATGCAGTACAAATTTACAATAAGTGGATAAGAACCATCTTGAATAGATTCATTTGTAGGGTAAACTCCATCTACGGATAATATTTTGACGTTATCTACTTCATTTAAACCTTCTAAGAAATATCGGAAAGAATAACCTATAGCACCTGCTTCATTTTGATAGTTAGCGACTTCTTCAACAATTCCCATCATTGCATATTCCATTTCATGAGTTAATGGTTCTTTAAGAGATACATCGCCCATGAAATAAACCATCATTGATTGACTGCCAGAACGTTCAGGTCTTTGAAATGCAATAATCGGTTCATTTTTTCCGCCAACCTGATTCCAGTTTGTAATATCTCCATGATAGATAGATCGTATTTGATCACTTGTCAGAGAATCTACAGAATTATCTTCCTCAACAAAGAAGACAAAAGCCTCTTTACCAATAGCTGTGTATTCAAGCTCTACTCCTTTTTCTTTTGCATATTCTAATTGTGATGAAGATGGCTTTGCGCCAAAGAATAAATCAACATCACCATTCACAAGACGTTCAAATCCTACAGCTGTATTATAGAATGTGACAATTTCACCACATGGATCATAGCTTGTACTTTTATATGTTTCTTCAATTTCAGCAATGTTTTTATATAATGTTTTTGCAACTGCTGAATAGACTGGATAACATGCTTCAGCACCATCCATCACAGGCATATCTTCTTTATTTTCAATCATGAATTCTGGTTCATGATTAAGTGTTACTAGCTTGTTACTATCACTATATGGTGTATAATCAGTTAAGTCTGTACTTGAGAATCCTCCCATATAAGTAAATCCATGATTTTGATTACGATACTTATAGTTTGGAGAATTGAAATATGTCATTAAACATATACCAGCACAAACAATGCATATAAATGAAGAAAGTGATAATTTATATTGTTTTGTAAGTAAAGTAATGAGTATGAGTGAAATGATGAGTGTAGAACCAACCACAATCATGACGCTGTAGCTTCCAAAGAGTGAACAAATCACAAGAAGAGGAAATAATGGAAGAGCAGGAATAGATGCAATAGAAACAAGTGGATCAAGGATAGATGCTTCCGAAATGACAAAACAAATTGTAAAAAAGATACAAACGAAAAGAACATAACCTGTATTAATATACTGAATCAAAGGATTGTATCTTTTTCTTTTTGAAAGAAATAAATGATATAAAGTAAGTATTAATACTGTGATAAGTATAAAACTAATGAGTTGATGCTGATCGTATCCAAAAAATGGAAAAATAAATTCCAATAAGTCAGGAAGTCCAAAGAGCGCAAGTAGAGAGCCAAAACCTGCAATAATATATCCAATTAATACAAAGAGAATCGATAAAAAAACACCATATTTCTTTTTAGGAACAAGTTCTGTCATAATTATTCTCCCCTCATAATTTTAGGTTTTTTAGCGTCTAAAATGATAGACACCATTCCTAATTTAGATTCAGAGTTACGTGTGTCAAATCGAAATGATCGACCAATTCTTCCATCTTGTTCATTCCAGTATTTATAATGAAAGTTTCCCTGTTCATCACAATATTCAAGAAGTTCTACGTCAAATCCTGCTTGTAAGAAGACATCATAGAAAGTCTTATAGTCATAAACAATTTTATGAGAATATGCAGGATGATTTGGGTCACCATTTCCACCGACTTGTACCATATTTTGATACCAGTCATTTCTAAAATTCTTATCTGGAACTGCAACACGTATGTATCCACCATCTTTCAGATATTCGTAACAATTCTTAGCTGCAATGATACCTTCTTCATAAGTCATATGCTCCCAGACATGTTCTGCAAGAAATGCATCTGCCTTTTCATCTTTAAGAAGATCTTCAAAATCTTTTCTATTTAACAGATTCAATTCATTTTCTTGAGTACTTCGCCATCCTTCAAATGATGTTTTTCCAGCACCAATAATGATTTTCATGATATCACCTCGTAAATTCATCATAGCATAAGAAAAGTTAGAAATTATGAAGAAAAACAAAAAATTCTCTTAATAAACAAAAAAGACAGCCTATTGGCTGTCTTGAATCTTTGTATATAAATCGATGAGTGCTATCTTTAGCCCTGTACTTTCATTACTGTGTAACTCATCGAAGGCTCAGTTAATATACCACTCTAAAATCCTTTTGTAAAGCACTTTTTTAACATTCTTTTATAAAGAGAAAATATAACCGATTTCATAATCAATACAACAGGTTAGAGTGTATTTAAAATTTTACGTGCATATGCTTCGTAGAGTTCAGAAGCCATAAAAACGGCTTTTTCATTGATATCAAATTGTTCATGATGATGAGGGTATGAAGTAGGTGTATTTTCACCATCTGAAGATCCAATCCAAACATACATTCCTTTGACATCGGTTAAATATTCTGCGAAATCATCACCTAACATCACTTTGTTGTAGTTGTACTCTGCAATAGACTCTCCAAAAAGATTAATTGCGACTTCTGCAACTTCGTTTGCGACATCCTGGTCATTAATAAGTGGTCTTGTAAAATCTTGAATATCTACATCAGCAATTGCTCCATAGGTCATTGCTATTCCTTCAGCTATTTCTTTTACTCTTCGATTGATTGTATTTCGTACTTCTTGATTGAATGCACGTGTTGTTCCTTCCAGGATAACTTCATCAGAAACAATATTGTAGGTCTTACCACCATGAATTGAACCAACACTAACAACACCTGTTTCAATAGGATTTGTTCCTCTGGCAATAATAGATTGAAGATTGACCACAATTTGACTTGCAACATAGATTGCATCAATACTTTGATGAGGTGTTGCTGCATGTGAACTTTTACCATGAATTTTAATGATGAATTTATCACAGCTGGCAGAACACTCTCCACCGCGTACAGACATTTTTCCAACAGGCAAAGAACTGCACATATGCACTGCTAAAATACGGTCTAAGTCTTTATGTTCATTAGCTTTTACAAAGAGCTTTGCCCCCTGACATATTTCTTCCCCCTGCTGAAAAAAGAATTTAACTGTGCCGTTGATATGATCAGGATGTTCAGTTAAACGTTTTGCAGCACCTAACAATGCTGCTGTATGTCCATCATGTCCACATGCATGCATAACTCCAGAATTTACACTTGCAAACGATAAACCTGTTTTTTCTGTCACTGGTAATGCATCAATATCTGCACGAAGCCCTACAGATTTTGCGTGTTTTAGATCAGTAATGTGTGTAAATACTCCACATATGCCAGTTTCGTGAATTCTGTGAGTTTGTATTCCTAGATGCTGAAGTTCTTTCTCAATAACATCAGCAGTTTTATACTCTTTCATTGGAAGTTCCGGATACTGATGAAAGTATCTTCTCCATTTAAGAATATAGTTTTGATTTTCATGAGATAAAGTCATAGGATGAACCTCCAATAGTTATGATTTTGTAATCACATTGTATCAGAAAAACCCACAAACTGATGGTTCAATTTGTGGGTTTTGAAGGATGTTCAAATTCACTGAGAACTGCAGAACCTAAAATAAGAACAATTCCTATAATTTCTATGAGTGCGATGCTTTCCTGTAAAAAAAATGCAGAGAATAAAATGGCGGACATCGGATCAATATAGCTGTAAAGTGCGATAGATTCTGGTTCCATTTCTTTGATGGAAATAAAGTATAATGCATAGGCAATTCCTGTGTGTACAATCCCTGTAATGAGAAGAAGGATGATGGTTTGTCCATTCAATGAAAGTGATGATAAATCTTCTGTCATAAGTGTATAAGGAAATAAAACCATTGCAGAAGTTCCCAACTGCATAACTGTGCGATCAAAAGCTTGAATATCACTCATTTTCTTATTGATAAGAATAACACTTGCATAAAGAATAGCTGCTCCTAATCCAAGAAGAACCCCAGTGATTTCATGAAGGCCAGTGAAATCTGTAGTAAAGATTCCTGATACTAGTAAGATGCCTGAGAATGCAGTAATGGCACAGAAGATTTTCTTTTGTGTAAGAGCTGTTTTAAATAAAACAGGTGAAGCTAAAATCACAAAGACAGGGGCCATGTAGTAACAAACAGTAGATACTGCCACAGATGTATAATTATATGATTCAAATAAAAGAATCCAGTTAAATCCCATCATAGTTCCAGAAAGTAATAATGGAAATAGTGATTTTCTAATATGAGTCCAGTTTAACTTTTGATGAGTTGTCAATAAAAAGAGAATCAGAAATAGTGTTCCGATAAGACCACGAGATGCTGCAATCAAAGATGAAGGGAATGGAATCATTCTACGAAATAATCCAATCGTTCCAAATATCAGCATAGCACTAATAAACTGAAGTTTTGATTTCATTGTACAGCCTCACTTTCCAAATCTTTGTAGTAATACAACAAATCGACAGGATGATTCAGTTCAGCATCCCAGAAAGCTTTGTGCTTTCTTCCTTCAAAAGTAAAACCAAGCTTTTTAATCATAGAAAGTGAAGCATCATTCTTTTCACAGGCACCTAACAGGATTAAATCTAGCTTAAACTCATCTTGAAGAATATGAATCAGGGCAGATACTGCTTCATGGGCATATCCTTTTCTTCTTTGAGAAGGATTGATTAGATATCCTATTTCTTTTGCCTCAACTTGACGATCATCAACATTCATAACATGAATCATGCCTATTGCATGATTGTTTTCTTTTAGTGCTATGACAAAACGCGTAGGATCTTTAGAAAATTCATCAATACTTTGAATATATTTTTCATCCATGACGGTTTCTGGTTCATATCCACCATCCAGATAACAGGTTTCTTTATCACTCATAGATTCAAATAAATGAACTGCATCCCCTTTTTGAAAATGACGCACAATTAATCTTTCAGTTTTATATGATAAGTGAGGAAGAAGTACAGTTCGAGCTAAAAAGTAGAGAGCTTCATCCATTTTCTTGTATCGTGATGGATTGATATAAAATGAAACAGAATGAACATGATCTTCAGCATGAAATGGACGAGGATCTTCAGGTTTTAACAATTTAATCTCTGCATGAACATGATATTTATTCAGTAAATCTAAAACTGGATGATGCATATTAATCCTTCTTTCTAAAAGATAGACTCATTATAGCAATTATTCTATAAAAGAAAAATAAGAGAGTGTTGTGTGAACTCTCTTTGTTATAGTGAATGGTTGTTGAGGTTTGCGATTTCGTTTTTGATAATACTCACTTCTTTCCCCTCTACAAGATGATAATCATTTTTTAGAATTGTTAAGACTTATTGATATGCGTGGATGGCATCCGTAGAATTACCTTGTATTTTATAGATTTGAGCAATATTAAGCCAGTTATCAGTATATTTTGGAGATGTTTCTAACTCTGCGGCTTTTTTATAACATGCAATAGCTTTATCATATTCAGCTAATGTTGCATAGACATCTGCACGAAAACTATAACTCAGCCAATCATCTTTTTTGATCATTGAATCCCAGCATTTTTCTGCTTCTTCTAATTTACCTGATTTTCTTAACAGCCATCCTTTGTAAAGCAGCTGATGACATTCATCTTGATAAGGATTCATTTTTAGAAGAACATCTTCAGCTTCTTCTAAACGATTGTCTTGGATAAGATTGCTGATGAGCCATTCATATCCCATGGAGTAGTCAGGATGTTGTTTTATAAAGTTCTTGTAATAATCAATGTAATCTGAATGATGAGTAGCACACCAGTCCCAGACATGTGCATTGGATGCAATATTTAATAAAGAATGATTGTCTTTGTTCAATGGGTCTAGTTCAATAGCTTGTTTTGCATATTGCATAGCTTTTGTTCTATCTGCTTCACTTCTGGATAAATATAGCGAAGATAGTAATGTTGTTGCTTGTGCTTTAGTTTCTGATTGCTGGCAGGCATTGAGAAGCTCTCTTTTTGCATATTCAAAATCATGTTCAGTGAGATCATGTTCCAACATCTGTTCAATACGTTTTAGATGAGTTTCTGGTGTTGTCTGAAACAGCTCATCCAAAGTCATTCCCAGTACTGCAGTTAGTTCAGGAAGCATCATAATATCAGGACAACTTAATCCATTTTCCCACTTAGAAATGGTTTGTGATGTGACATTCAATTTATCTGCAAGCTGTTCCTGTGTCATATTACATTTGAGTCGAAAGGAACGTAGTTGTGTACCTATTTTATATTCCATAATATCCCTCTTTTCTATGATTCAATCATAAAGAGTACTTGATAATAAAACCATCTATGATTTGGAAAGGTCAATTCAACAGTACATTGAATTGTAATAGTACTTATTTAAATAGGTATAGAATAAAATAGTGATAGAATGAATCTATCACTATAAATGTATTCATTTAAAAATTTTTTTAATAATAAATGAGAATGATAATTGTTCTTTTTAATGTTATTTTATACTTTAATAAAGCTTTGTGCTGATTTATATCCATAGATTTCTTTTGTTTCTAAAACAGCACGATTAACAGCTTTACCTAAGACATGTGCAGCCAGTGTTCCGACAACATCTGCGCTAGATTTTACCTTTCCTGTACATAGTGCATAGACACTGTCACCATCCATTGATGTGTTTACAGGACGAATTGTACGTGCTAATCCATTCGATGCCATTGCGGCAACTTTATTCATTTCAGCTTTATCTAAATCAGCATTTGTAACGATAGCTGCAATGGTTGTATTCAGCCCAAACATGTTCATCATTTGAAGGAGTTTAACGGCTTCTACTTCACTGTTAAGCATCTTTTCTTTCTTAGCATCTAATAGTCCAGCAAGCTGATGATTGGAATCCATCTCATAGACATCACCGATGGCATTGACAACGACCATAGCACCGACTTGCAGCTTTCCAACTTGTAATGCATAGCATCCTAGTCCTGATTTCATTGCTGAAGCATCCCCATGAATTTTACCTACAGTTGCACCCATGCCTCCACCGATATTTCCATTGCGTTCAATATTTTTTTCTGCATCCACACATGCTGCAAATCCCATATCAGCATTAGGTCTTACTGCTCCATCAACACATCCTAAATCAAAGATACATGAACCAACGACAATAGGGACAATGGACTTGCCTACTTTTACACCCTGCCCTTTGCGCTCCAGATATTTCATGATGCCTCCGGCACAATCTAGTCCATAGGCACTTCCTCCGCTTAAAAAGAGTGCATTGATACCATCGTTAGATTTCAAAGGATTTAGTAATTCAGTCTCTCTGCTGGCAGGACCTCCACCTCTTACATCTACACCACAGACTGCTTTTTTATCACAAAGTATTACACTGACTCCTGTTGCATGTTCCTCATCCTGTGCATGTCCAATCTTAATACCTTTGATGTCATGCAGACTAATTTCTTTCCATTCGCTCATGTTGATCACTCGCTTTCATATGCGCACATTATAACATGATTCCTCTGCTTTGTTTTGAGAAACATGAAATTGTGTTAAAATGGACAAAAGGAGAATGATTATGAAATTAACTCGTAAAAGTGGAACATTGATGATGACAGTACTTGTCTGTTCATTGTTGATGAGTGGAATTGATGCGTTTTTTGAATTATCGTATATCACAAGATCATTGATAAAAATTATGATGTTTCTTTTGGTACCAATGAGCTACTTTATGATGTATCGTGAAGATATACCTAATATGAAAAAATTGTTTGTACCAAAAAGAAAAGATATCAAATTGGCCCTCTTATTAGGTATAGGTGTATATATAATCATTATGATAGCCTATTTCATTTTTAGAAATTGGATAGATTTTCAGGGAATCAAGGATTCATTAATGAGTGGTGTTGGTGTCAATGCAGAGAATTTTGTGTTTGTCGCTATCTATATTTCTTTTGTGAATTCTCTTTTGGAAGAGTTCTTCTTTCGTGGCTATGCATTTATTCTGTTGAAGAAAGAAATAAAACCAGTCTTTGCCTATGTGTTTAGTTCATTTCTATTTGCGTTCTATCATGTAGGAATGACAACAAGCTGGTTTAGTCCAGTGATTTATTTTCTGGCAATGCTAGGTTTATTTATAGGTGGTTTGATTTTTAACTTCCTGAATGATAAATGTGAAAATATCTATTCTTCCTGGTTAGTGCACATGTGTGCTAACTTTGCGATTAACACAGTAGGATTTATCTTGTTTGGTATCTTATAAGATTGAAATTAAGCCAGAATTTACAACATAAAACTGAAATAAGCGCAGCATAGTTTCTACTGCAGGGAGTAAACAATTGATTGTATAGATACATCCTAATAAAAATGTAGAAATCATAAGTGGTTTTAAAAGTTTGTTCATAGTGATATCTCCTTTAGCTTTAACGATGTAGAGTTTATAGGACAACTGTTAATAAATTGTTAATGAAAGATTGAAGAACGTTTAATTTGAAAGAAAGTGATGAAATGAAACAGATAACGATCAAAGAAGCAGAATCTTTTGGAATTCAAAATGTGCATCATTTGATGAATAATGGTGAACTGCGTTTTCGTTTAACAAGGGATACAGGAAGTTCATATATTCTGACGATAAATACGAAACAAGCTGCATGGCAGAATAGTCATGTACATCATCAAAAGAAAGAATTCTATGTTGTGGAAAAAGGATGGATTCTTTTAGTGATGCAGAAGAAAGATAAGCTGGAAGTCATGCGTTTGATGGAAGATGATAGTGCTTTGGTTCCAGTTAATGTGCCTCATAATGTGTATATATCAGAAAATACAGTCCTTCATACAGTGAAATATGGTACAAAGGAGGATGACTGGTTTGCATATCCTGAATTGGATGAGAGGATACAGAACATAGATGTTTCAAATTGGATGAAATAGGGATTGACCTTGCAGTTTGGTATAATGATATTCTTTCCTCAAGGAGGAGATAGAGATGATGACAATCAAAGAATTTGCGAAATTGTGCGGGTGCAGCACTCAGACACTCAGATATTATGATCGCATTCACTTGCTGAAACCGGTAAAGGTAGATGAATGGACAGGATATCGTTATTATAAAAAACAACAGGCCATTGATTTTGTCAAAATCAAAAACTTACAGCTAGCTGACTTTTCAATTGATGAAATCAAACATTTACTAAGAATGAGTGATATTGAGATTGCACAGGCATTTGAGGATAAGATTACTCAGCAGAAAGAGAAGCTTGAAAAGATTCAGCAGATTCAAAAGTCATATCTCAAAGAAAAAAGTACGATGGAAAAGGCGATTCAAAGTATAACTGAACTGATTGTTCAATCAATGAATGATGATTCTGCATTGATTGAATTTGGTTTTCAGCCCGAAGATGGAGAGAAAATCAGAAAGATGACAAGAGAGTACATGTTTTCTAAATTGAAAGATGGTCTAGAAAAAGGAACAGGTGAACTGAGTCTTCGAGTGAATGAAGATGTGTACACAGGTGCAGAAGAGGTCAATGATGTGATTGCAACACTCACATCAGATGATATGGGAAATACCCTTTTGATTGGAACAGAAGAAGACATGAATGATCAGGGAGAATGGTCTGAAGAAGGATTTGATGTGGTGTGGGAAAAACATCACTGGAATCATATGTATGAATTTCTGGATGAAATTCCTAAGCTTTCAGAAAAGAAGGAATATACCTTCAAATTTGAACTGGTTAGCTCACTTTCAAACAGTGAGGTGACTTTTCCAATGTGCATGATTTGTGCCATGGTGATTCGTAATGACGGACTTCATGCAACAATGGGATGCTCTGTCAAAGACAGTAAAGATGGAATCAATCATTTCTGGATGTTAGAAAAAGACATATAAAAAGATGGCAGAGGAGATTCTCCTCTGCCAGTTTTCTTATTCAGTGATTTCTTTTTCGAAGATCAGTGTCATTTCTTCTACATGTCCAGTGCCACGCTGAAGAGTTGGAAGATAGCCTACATAACGCCATCCATTAGCTGCAGCATTGTTGATGATTTTTTGATAGTCATCGACAATCCCATAGACATTGCCTGCACCTAATCCCCAGCTTAAAAAATCACAGGTTACTTTAACATAATTATACTTGTACATAAATTCCTCCACTAATGATTGTTACGAAACATTCCTTTGATGATTTGAAGGATTGGATTCTGATGAACTTTCTGATAAGGTTTTCCAGCTAATAGAAGCTGTTCTACTTTCAGTTGATTGAGTCGATAGAGAGGCATTGTATATGGATTATCAGAAAGGATGACCATATCAGCAATCTTTCCTGGTTCTAGTGAACCTCTTTCTTTTTCATCGAAGGATGCATAATATCCATTATAGGTGCACATTTTCAGTGCTTCCTGTATAGTGAGTGATTGATTAGGATTAGTGTGATTACATGCTTTGTACATCCATTGAATTGGATCAGGATCAGTACATGGTCCATCAGAACCTGCACTTGGCTTCAGATTCATATCTTCAAAAGTACGAAGTGGATTGAGCAGTTCACTTCTTTCTCCTAGAATATCTTCTAGATAACTATCTGGTTCTTGTGGCCAGTTAATAAAGGCACTTTGTACAGGAAGGATGATACCATATTTCTGACAGGTGTTGAGTCCTTCAACAGTTGGAAGACAGGCATGAATAATCGCATGTCGATGATCTTTTCTAGGTGTATCATCTAATGCTGCTTTAAGGGCTTTGACGGCCTGATTGAAGGCGGCATCTCCTATTGCATGGATTTCAATTTGCATGCCTAGACGATTTGCTTTTGTACAGAAGTCGATGACTTGTTCATCAGTATAATAGAGGACACCTGTATCATTTGTACCTTCATAAGGCTGTGTTAATGCTGCATCCATAGAACCGAAACATCCATCCAGTGCAGCTTCGAAACAACCACCAATACGAGTGAGTTTTCGGCGCTTTACCTTATTGACATCCATTGTCTGGAAATAGACTCTCATCTGCATGCCATTGTCTAAACCATTAGCGAACCATCGCTCTAAGTCTACATCTAAATCTAGTGTAAAGCCAACACCGCTGACACTGTGAATCATACCTATTCCTTTAGTTGCCATATCATCAATGGCTTTTTGCATATTTTTAATCAGCTGTACAATAGGAATTGAATTTGTTACATAGTCAGAAACAACAAAGAAAGCGTCCTGATTCATTTCTCCAGATTCTTCATGATATCCTCGTAGGTTCTGAATCTTTGATTTTATCTTGTTTAAGAGTACAGTATTTATGACACACGCATGTCCGTCATACTTAATAAGAAACAAAGGCTTATCTGGACAGATTTCATCCAGTTCACTTCTAGTAACTAGTTTTTTCTCTTTTACAGAATATGGAGAAGCACCAAAGGCTAAAATGAGTTTGTCATTGCATGTGCTGATATATTCTTTCAACATGTTTAATATCTCTTTATTGGATGAAGCGTTCATGACATTCAGTCCTGCATGAAAAGTTGCATAACTTGCGAAATGAATATGACTATCTGCAAAAGATGGTATTAAAGTACGTTTTCCTAGTACTGTTTTTTGTGCATTGTGATATTTATCAGGAAGAGTATTTCCAGTGTAGACAATTCTACCGTTATCTTCAACAAGAAAGCGTAAAACTGAGTTTTGTGCATCACATGTTAAGATATTTCCTTCATAGACAATCATAAATCTTCTCCTTTTGTCAGTGTATAGACTGCAGTCAGTACTTTTTCTTCATCACTTGTATCAGGATATAGAGTCCTGTTAAAAGAAATTTGATGATAGTTTAAACATGTTTCTAAAAACCAAAGATAAATCCCAATATCAATTCGATTGTAGTAGATTACTTTATCTTTTGGCATAATTCCTCGTTTGCCAGGTTTCTTGTATCTGTATACTTTGAGTTCAGATTCAGATGCTTCTGTAATCCATGGCTGGCTGTTGCATGCGCTTGGGGCAAATCTTGTGATATTACCTATTTCTGTATATGCATCCCCATACCAAATTTCTGTAAGATCTTTTCTTTTTGACTTGAACATATTTTTTCTGAACTTATCCTCAGGCATTTTTGAGATCGCAAACATGATCACAAAATCAAGGTTTTGATACTGAGATTCATTGACCTTTCCGATACCAAACCAGAGTGTTCCAATGTTCATATGAGCTAGATGCAAATCCAGCTGTTCACCAAGATATCCAATATTCTGAAGGTAACCTTCTTTCTTTTCGCTATACAACAAAACGCAATATTCCTGTCCTCTTTTACAGGTCGTTTCTTCTGATGGGACGATACGCATCATTGTTTTGATTTCAGGATATAAAGGCTGTAACTTTGAATAAATAGATACTATCGTGTTGAGTTCAGCATTTGAAATTGTACCTGTTTCTTTAAATATGTGGAATGATTTACGTTTGAAAATCATATCATAATACATCTTATTCATAAGGAATCTCCTTTGATGTAAGGGTAAATGAATTTAAAAATTATTTCAATATCTTTGTCATAGAAAAAAACTGAATCATTCAGGTTAGATAATTTAATATAATTAAAGAGGACGAATATATGAGTAGACATTTTGAGTGTGATAATATTTGTGTGTAAGTTATGACATAAAAGGTTAATATCAGAACTTTACATAGAATATAGGGAATCTGAATGACTTGACAATGTTGAAAGATGGGCATAGAATGAGAACATCATAACATTTACTCATGGAGGTTCTATGAGACCAGAAGCATCAAATCAAAAGAAAACACCAAAAGAATTGTATCGTGACAGTAAGAAGTTGACGATACCCAATATACTCACTTGTTTCAGAATTGTACTGATACCAGTTTTTGTCTGGCTGTACAGTTTTGAGATGGATTATAAAACAGCTGCGATTGTACTGATTATATCGGGGATTACAGATATATTAGATGGCATGATCGCAAGGGGATTTAATATGATGAGTGACCTTGGAAAGCTGTTGGATCCAGTTGCGGATAAACTGACACAGGCAGCAACTGTTATCTGTTTATCTGGAAGATATCCACTGATGTTTGTGATCTTTCTGTTGATGCTGGGAAAAGAACTGCATGCGTTCTGGTCGAGTTATCAAGTGGTCAAGGCAACAGGTGTTGTACAGAGTGCACAGTGGCATGGAAAGGTATCGACTTTTCTTTTATACCTGATGATGATGACACACGTGTTCTGGTTTGAGATTCCTAATGGTGTATCAAACTTTATGATATTTACTTGTATTGGGATGTTGATTCTGTCTGGAATCTTATATGAACATCGTAATCAAGTGTTGATGAGAGAAAAAATCGCTGAATAATTAGTTCAGCGATTTATTTTTACATTAGCTTAAAATAAGTGTTTTTTATTATTAATGATAATGATAATCAATCTTTTTGTAAGAATACTATTGTTTTTTGAAGTAATGTTGAAGAGCGTAGTCAAATTTTTCTTCGAATTTTTGGATAGCTTGTCGACTTACTTTTTTCCATGGTTTCAACATATCGAAAGCGTGTGATTCATTTGGATAGATATCCATAGAAGCCTCTATTCCAGCATCTTTCAGATTGTTGATGTAGGTCATTGTCTCATGATAAAAAGGTTCACTGTCACTGACAAAAGTGTATGCAGGCGGAAGATTGGAGTAATCCGTTTCTCTTGCAGGAACAGCATAAGATGGGATGTCTACCTGGATATTTCTCAGATACTGACTCCAGGCATTTTGGTTTCTTTGAGTGTTCCAGACAGGATCAGGATTGTCTTTTGAGGATTCTGTTTCTCTGTCATCCAGCATAGGATAGAGTGGGAATTGACAGGCAATATTGACTTGTTTAGTGTCTCGGGCATACAGGCATAAAGCAGCACATAATCCCCCTCCTGCGCTTTCACCGCCAACCATGATTTGATCATCACGTATTCCTAATTCTTCTGCATGATTTTTCATATACAGCAGTGCATCATAACAGTCTAACAGTGGATATGGATAGGGTGCTTCTTTAGCTAAACGGTACTCTGGAGAGATGACAGTTACACCATATTTATCGACAAGATTTTTAGCACGGGAAATATAGACCATAGCTGCCATACCAGTCACATATCCGCCACCATGAATCCATAGTAGTCCAGGTCCCTTTTCTTTTGGATGACTTGGCTTAAGTATGATTAGAGGTATCATTTTTCCGGCACACTGTATTTTTACTTTATGCTTTTTCATTCTTTTCTAACACTTTCTTACATTCATTGATTTTTTCTAAATCATTTTGATCAATCCATTCTTCGGTATATCCGCAACTGCAGCAAATATAGCGATTAACTCTTGCGTATGAAAAGACAGGATTACCTAAAGGAATGTTGTTTCCATGTTTTTCGTGACTTCCTTTGATACGAATTAGATTTGTTGAATGACATTTTGGGCAGATTTTAGTGTTTTTCATATAGACTTACCTTTCCATTGAATTAAGAGCGTTCTGAGCTTTTATGACATCAGGGATATTTTCTAATGAGAAGGAATGAGAGCGTCTTCTTCCACGATGAGAAATATAATATTCAGTGAAACGAATGGTTCCGTATCCATTTTGATGCAGGTAGATTTCCATTGGAGGAAGATTGTGAGGCTCATACATATTGATTGTGTTTCCTTGTTGAATGATTAGCTTTTTGTTGGTGATGACATAATATGTTTTCTTTTTCATTGAAGCCTGATGGAAAAATCTTCCAATCATCAGATAAAATCCTACACAGACAAAGATAAGTCCAAATATAGGAAAGAAGAATGGTGCACCCATCTGCAGGACTGAAAACTCCCAAAACAATGAAAAGGCAAAGAAGATAATGCCAAAGGGAATTGAGATATAATCGGATGGAGTGAGAAGATTTCCCTTTTCTGGACGACCTTTCCATACAACATATTCACCATCTAAAAGATAAGCTTGATAAGAAGTATCAAATTCCATAGAATTCATCGTTTTAACCTCCATAGATCGATTACTTTTATTATAATTGAATCAGGACAATTGAGATAGAGTTTTTTGAAGTTCTAACAGGAGGCTAAGCATGAATCGAAGTCAGGAAGAATTTGAATCACTGGCATTGGCTGCCATCAGTGAAATCCCTTATGGAAAGGTTGCGAGCTATTCACAGATTGCAGAAATGATTGGATATCCTAAACATGCCAGACATGTAGGGAAAGCATGTTCAAACAGCTGGTATTACGGGGAATATCCGTGTCATCGAGTAGTGAATGCACAAGGCAGACTTGTTCCTGTCTGGGATGCACAAAAACACCTTCTTGAAGAAGAAGGTGTTCAGTTTCTTAAAAATGGACATGTAGATATGAAACAATATCAATGGAAATGACATGAATCAGTGAGTTGTCTTTCCATGATAGTGATATCATATAGGTCTGTATGCGCAATGATTCCTGTAGGCAGGAATTGATTCTTTTTCCAAAAATGAGATGCTTGAGGATTGTCTTGAATAACGCCTAATCGGATGGATTTAAACTCATGTTGGAGTTCTTTACATATTTCTTCAATAAGTGCACTTCCTTTTCCCTTTCTCTGCTGCTTCGAGTGCATCATAAAAAATCCAATAAATGCAGTATTTGAATCAGGATATCTTAAAATTAGATCAAGGACTGCAATTAGCTTCTGATTTTGAAAGAATCCAATATAGAACTTGTCTTCAAAGCTTTTATGAGGTGGAAGAGCCTTCATATCAGCTAGGATTTGGTCCTTAGTAATACTAGGTGGACAATAATCATAATAAAGAGGATTTCCAAGGCATAATTCATAGATTTCATCAATGTTCTGATGTGTTAATATTTTAGTTTCATATTGTGTTGAAAGATGTTGTATGTTCATAAATAACCTCAATAGATATATTTATTATAAATGTTTTACATAGAGAAAACGAATGAAACAGATACTTTTGTGTTTTGAAAAAGATATATTTTATGTTACCATAAGATGTGTATGTGTTGAGGAGAAGAAATCGTATGGGTATGGTCGTAATTGGTGCAGCATTTGTGGATATTAAAGGTTTTCCACATGATATTTACATTCCAAATGGCAGAAATGTAGGAAGAATTGAATATATTCATGGTGGTGTTGCGAGAAATGTTGTTGAAGACATTGCGAACATTGAATTGCGTCCTACTTATGTAGGGATTGTGGATGATACTCCACTGGGTGATGCAGTTCTTCAGAAATTGAAGAATCATAAAATCAATACGGATTATGTACTTACGATTCCTGATGGAATGGGGACTTGGCTGGCTGTCTTTGATAATAATGGGGATGTAGCTGGTTCTATTTCTAAGCGACCTAACATGCTTCCAGTTGTTGATTTGCTGGAAAGAAAAGGCGATGAGATTATTTCTCAGGCAGATTCAGTGGTACTGGAATGTGACTTGAATAAGGCATTAGTAAAGAAAGTCATTGAACTGTGCAAGAAACATAATAAGAAATTGTTTGCACTGGTTTCAAATATGTCGATTGCTGCAGAACGCAGAGATCTCTTAAAATATTATGACTGCTTTATCTGTAATCAGCAGGAAGCTGGCTTGTTGTTTGCGGACGATTACAGTGATTATACTCCTGAGCAGATGTGTGAAACATTGAATGAGAAAGTTCATGCAGCGAAGATTCCTGCTATGGTTGTAACAATGGGGGCTCAGGGGGCTGTTTATTCAAATCTTCAGGGGGATAAAGGAATCTGTCCTGCA
Organism: Erysipelotrichaceae bacterium; assembly: GCA_017473335.1. Taxonomy (GTDB): domain Bacteria; phylum Bacillota_I; class Bacilli_A; order Erysipelotrichales; family Erysipelotrichaceae; genus RGIG1896. The sequence continues at coordinate 6,472 of JAFULN010000058.1, read as the reverse complement.
AGAAAAGTTCATGTTAAAGATACAACTGGTGCTGGTGATGCATTCTGTGCAGGGGTATCTATTGGTTTGACTTATGGAAAGAATATGTCTGATTCTATTGAAATTGGATCATATCTGGCTGCTTCTGTCATTACATCTTCTGAGAATGTATGTCCAAGATTTATGCCAAAAGAAATTGGATTAGATATCGAAGTCAAAGATTAACATAGAAGAGAACTGAATGAAGTTCTCTTTTTTCTTGACTGTTTGTATCTTTGAGCTACAATATTTAAATAAAAAGGATGATATGTATGAAATATACGGTAAATAACTATCAGTCTGTATTGACTGTAAGGGAAACACAGGATGCGATTAAACTGATTCGTGATAAATTTCAGAAAGAGCTTGGATTGCAGCTGAATCTGGAAAGAATTAGTGCACCATTGTTTGTGGAAAAGAGTTCAGGATTAAATGATGATTTGAGTGGTGTAGAGCGTCCGGTAAGCTTTGATATGAAAGATTTCAAAGATGATGTGATTGAAGTTGTACATTCTTTGGCAAAATGGAAACGTATGGCGCTGAAGAAATATGGTTTTGCGCCAAATGAAGGTTTATATACAAATATGAATGCGATTCGCAGAGATGAAGATTTAGATAATCTGCATTCAGCGTATGTCGATCAGTGGGACTGGGAAAAGGTTATCTTGAAAGAAGAACGTACTGAAGAAATGCTGAAAGAAACAGTGCGTACAATTGTTAAGGTGATTAAGCACATTGAACATGAAGTGTGGTACAAATATCCGCACTCTGTCTATCATTTGCCAGAAGAGGTACATTTTATCACTTCTCAGGAATTGTTGGATATGTATCCAGACATGACTTCAAAAGAACGTGAAAATGCGATTTGTGAGAAACTGGGATGTGTCTTTTTAATGAAGATTGGTGATCAGCTTTCTCATGGAGAAAGACATGATGGACGTGCACCTGACTATGATGACTGGAAGTTGAATGGAGACTTGTTGTATTGGTATGAACCTTTGCATTGTGCTCTGGAGATTTCCAGCATGGGAATTCGTGTTGATGCAGAATCACTCAAATCACAGTGTGAAAAGGCAAACTGTATAGAACGTTTACAGCTTCCATATCATCAGGCTGTTTTAAAGGAAGAACTGCCTTATACAATTGGCGGCGGTATTGGACAGAGCCGTTTATGCATGATGCTTCTAAAAAAGGTACATATTGGTGAAGTACAGGCAAGCTTATGGTCTGAAGAAATTCTCAAAGAATGTCTGGAAAAGAATATATCACTCTTATAGACAGTACAGTTTTGTACTGTTTTTTCTTGTGGGAAGTGAGTGTATATTCTGTTAAAATAGAGATAGGTGGAGGATTACCTATGATTACAAAAATAATGGATAAACATTTAGAAAACATGGCAGAAGAAATATTGGAGATTAAGGATAAAAAGATTCAAAAGTTTCTTCGAATGACACAACAAGAAGGTGCAACGAATGAAGCACAAATAGACTTTATGAAGACAATCTTGAGTCAGGTTCTTATGTTTCCAGAAAATGAACAGAAAGAAGCATTTTATGATCAGATGGAAGAGTTTATGAATGTACTTGCGATGCATAGTGATTCTTACTTGTTTGAAGTGGAGTTGAAAGATCCATTGATTCAAAGTACACGCGAGTTTCGTATGCCTGGATTTATGATGATGTCTGATTTGGCGTATGCAGTCATGGCAGCATTTCGTGCAGATGGAAGTCATATGTTTCATCTAGTCTACAAGAAAGATGTATTCATGTTGAATGATGAAGAATGGGAGTCTATCCCTGCAGATAAAGTGCCATTAGGAGCATTAGAACTTCGTAAAGGAAATGTTATTCAGATGGTGTACGATTTTGGGGATAACTGGGAATTCACAATCAGATACAAAGGAAAACAGAAAGTTGATTTTGCAGAGAATGTTCCAGTGCTGCTTGGTGGTGTAGGATATAATATTTGGGAAGATAGTTATGAATTGCTAAGACAATATGTGGAAAATCCTCAACAAGTGTACACATTCTATGAAGGAAGAGAAATCACAGTTGCAGAATGTGCTGAAGATGAATGTGTGTCTGAATTAAAAAACAGTCAAATTGAAGACTTTGTGGATGAAATTTTGGAGTTAAAAATGTCTTATGAAAAACTAGAAGAACCAGATTTCGGTGATGATTTCCCTGTAGAGTTTCAAGCATAATGATATGAGCGAAGAAGAACTTCGCTCTTTCTTTTTATGCCAAAATTATACTTAAAGAATAATTTTGGCATAAAAAAGAATGATCTTCATTTGAGAGGATCATTCTTATATTTTGGGTTCCAACAAACGTTTTCAAGAACATCAATTGTGACATGATTAAGCTGTATTTGATGGACGTGCAAAAATTGAAATCCTAGTTTTTCCTGTACTTTTTTAGAGGCTTCATTAAAGTCGAAATATCCGCAGTTGACATAGTCAAAGGCATATTGATGAAAAAGTACATCTAGAAAAGATCGAAGTGTTTCTGTGATGATTCCCTGTCTTTGAAAGTGAGGATGCAGCGCAAAAGAAAGCGTACATCCTTTCTTGTTTAGAAGTGCAGGATGATGTTTTAAAACCGGAACGATGTCATCAACTTGCAGAATACCAATAACTTTGTGTGTTGTATATAGCTCTATTACAAAGGTTATGTTGTGCAAAAAATCAACCAACAGGTTTTTGGCGTCTTGTATGTTCTGTACTTTAGGCCATGCGATAGATAAAGATACTTCAGGGATGGATGCGATGTCATAAAAATCTTCCAAATCTGAACTGTTTATAGGCCTTAAGTAGATACGCTGAGTTTTCAGTGTTAATTGTTTTAATGGTTTCATGATTCTTGATGAGGGTATCTTCCAAGGATACTTCCGGTGGCAATGATATGAGAATTCATAGCCTTGATTAGATGATGTTTTTCTGCAGAGAAAATCAAATCCAGGGATGTATTTAGTGCATAGAATTTGAAAACATATCTATGAGATTTGATGGGCAACAATGATTTCTTAGGACCTTTGTATTTGTTTTGACCATAGGCTACACCTTGTATAGCGCGCTGAAGATTTTCAACGATAGCTCCTTCTGGAATACCTTCTGGGATATCAGCGAATGGAGGTAGATTCCATATGATCCAGTGTGTAAATTCTTTTTTTAGTGGAGTATCTAAATCATCCATGATAATCACAAGAGATTGACTATCTGCTGGGATATTTTCAACATGAAAAGCAGGAGATATGCCCTTCTTTCCTGTATGTTTTTCTGGAATAAAATCGCCATCCTGAAATGATGGACTTGTAATGAATAATTGTTTCATAGAGGACCTCTCTGTGTTTTCATTGTACAATTCTTTGGAATGGATTTCAATTTGTGCATAGAAAAACAGACAGTTAGAACTGCCTGTTACTTTTCATCACTGTATAATTTACCTTCTAAGAAATGTTTTCTGCACAGTGCAATATAATCATCATTTGCCCCCAGCATGACCTGAGCACCGGCACGTACAATACCATCCTTATTGTAGCGTGCGTTACAGATGGCTTTTTTACCGCACCAGCAGACTGTTTTTACTTCCTGAATGACATCTGCGAGTGCTAATAAGCGTTTAGATCCTTCAAACAGATTCAGCTGGAAGTCTGTACGTAGTCCATAACAAATGACTGGTACATTCAAATCATCTACGATATGTGCTAAAAAATCAATTTGCTCAGGTGCTGCAAACTGAATTTCATCTACGATGACTGCATCATAATGTTTGATGGCTTCATCTGACATATTGCAGATATCAGATAAAAGAATACATTCTTTTTCTAAACCAATTCTTGATTTGATTTTATAGACACCATCACGTGTATCAATATTTGTTTTTCCAAGGAGTGCTTTTTGTCCTCGTTCTGCATAATTGTATTCTGTCATTAGAGCATTTGCAGTTTTGGAGCTGCCCATTGCCCCATGGTAAAAGTAAAGTTTAGCCATAATTCTATTCCTCTGTTTCTTATTACTTCTATTGTCCTTGAAATTGAATTCTTTTTCAAGAGTGAATCAGTATTTTACCCAATGAAACTGATTTCCATCATATTCAAAGACAATGGGTTCAGCATTAGGAATCATCAACTCAAACATCTGAAGATCTGGTGTTTTATTTAACAATACATAAATGAGGCAGCGTATAAAATGAAAATGTGCTACAATCGCAACTGTTTTCTTTTCATTAAAATTAAACTGATTTAAGAATGTCCTGCATCGATCTATGACCATCAGATAGTTTTCACCATCAGAGACTCTTTTTGTAAGGCGCTGTTCAAGAGTATCTTTTTCTAAGTCAACGTGATAGTTCCATGCATCTTCACTCTGAAAGATATCTGATGCGCGTTTTCCCTGATCTGATCCTAAAGATCGTTCTCTTAATAAAGGAGTATAGTGAAATGTACGATGAGGGAAGACAATGGAAGCTGTCTGCTTGGTACGAGTTAAATCTGAAACATAAATATCATCAACCTGTGTATCTTTTAAAATAGAATGAGTAATGGATGCCTGTGATTTCCCTGTATCATTTAAATAAGTGACAGGTGCATCATGAGAGCCAATAAGAATTCTTTCTTCTGTGTTGTACAGCGAATTAGCGTAGGTTTCTCCATGTCGAATCAGAATGAATTTCATATCGTTCACCTCAGTTTCTTTTGATGTAATAGTAAAAACAGTCTTTTCTATTGGCCTCATTATTTACATCATACTCTGTCAGTAAGTCTTTCCAGCTGTTGGCTGTATAGCTGTATGTGACTGTATCTGTTGGTGAGGAAACTTGTCCTGTTGTATAGGCATATTCTGTTCTGCTGGTGATATTTCCTGCTGAATCATAGCTCCATACGACTGTCTTCTGGGCTTTCTCATTATTTTCTCTGATCAGCTGATTCACTGAATCATATTCATAAGTTGTCGTATAGCTTCCACCCTTGCGAGTATTTTCAACTTTTCTTTATGATGGATAGTGATTTTACTGTCACCTATAATCTACTATCCTATGTGGATAAATCTCTTTTAATCTTTCATATATTTCTTGTGTATATCTTATTCTGAATACTGTACGGTTATCTATTTTCCAAAATGCAAATACGCCTCTTTTCGCATCTTTCTTGATACAAAAGATACTAGGAGGACAATTTTTCTCTCCAGGCGGGTGTGCTATGCAAACCTCTTGAAAATCGTCCCATGGAATAAATTTTGGCTTCCCGATTTGATACATCGCTCTCAACCCTTTATGTTCGAATCGATATTTAACCGTCCCTTCTATATAACAAAGCCAACCTTCATAAAAGATTAAAAATGCTAAAGACAATAACCCAAAACAAAATATTAATACATCAACCAGAGAATAACCATCTTCAAAATATGATAGATATGCAACATAAATAGTAACAATCAGTACAAACAATCCAATAATCACATATCCAATGGTCAATATATAATTATGTTTATAATTATATTCTTTCATTTCATATTCTGGTTTGATCATACTCTATCATCTCCTTAGTATGCTATCGCTCTATAGAATCTGCCTGTATTCCTGCTTCCGCTGGAAAGCCTTTTGGTCCTTGATGATACGCTTGGCTTTTTCGATATCACTTGTTGTGCACTCAAAGATGCAATTTCTCCCACTGTCCCTGTGAACATTGTTGCAGATGCGTTCGTGAATGCATTCAATGCTATATTCTCTGTACTGAGATATGCATCAATCTTTGCGCCACAATATGTAGAGGCAGCTGTGATTGCTCCTACAACTGCTGCAATTACTGCACGTTGCATAGATGTTCCTTCTGCTTCGATCCCTGCTTTTATCCCCATTGCTGCTCCAACACCGAGTGAGAATACCTTCTTTGCTTTATCAGCATTCATTGTGAATATCGGACCCGTGATCGTTCCAATAGCTCCTCCAATTGCTCCACTTAGCGCTCCACTCACTGCTGCATTGAAAAGCCCTGCACTTGTCATCTCATCTCCACTCAATCCGCTTGCTACAACATAGGACAACGTTGATATCACTGCACCTCCGAGTGCCCCGCCTGCCATGGCTCCTAAAAATGGAAGAAGTGCAAATTGGCCTGAAGGATCAACACAATTGATTGGATTATTCAGACAGTACGCATACATGTTGTTTCCAATCAGTCCCTGTCCTGTGGATGGATAGATGTCTGTATTCAAGAATCTTCCTGTTTCTGGATCATAATATCTTGAATTCAGATAGTATAGCTTTGTCTCTCTGTCGTAGACATATCCTCTGTACAATAATGGATTTCTTAGCCCTAATCCACCCTTGTACTCTCCTGTGATGCTCTCTACATTTCCCCATGCATCATAACTGTATTCTACAATAGCTTTCCCTGCTTTGTTCAGTATCGCTACAACATCACCCTGCAGGTTGGTCACATAATAATAGGTAGT
>JAFULN010000027.1 GCA_017473335.1 Erysipelotrichaceae bacterium | reverse complement strand
CACCAATGCAAGAAAGTTTCTCTACGATAGTCAGCTCTATAAATTCATTAAAAACACTCTATATTCAATTTATAAACACAATAAAAAATGGGGCGTTCCAACCTAGGTGGTTGAAATACCCCATTTTGTCGATTGTCTGAAATGACTTCCTATTGGAAGTCATCTTTTTTTCTATTTCTTAAGTTGGTTTTGCGCTTCTTCAAGTTTTCGAATCAGTGTTTCACGAATATATTTTCTAGATGTTTCTGCAATCTGAGCACTTTGTGTCAGATGTAAAAAGTGTGTTCCTTCTAGTTCAACCAGCTTGCCATATTTTGTTTCTGCAATCTGTTTTTCATGCAGAGGCTTCCACCAGTCTTCAAATGTTGTCACATTCTCTGAAGCTAGCATCATCAATATAGGCAATTCTTCAGGAAATGACATATGTCGGCATGTATTCATGTTTTCACGAATATTTTTAGCCTCATTATCCTGCACCTGATCATGAGTGTGCCACAGATACATTTTTTTCATGAGTTCAATATCATGAGCTTCATAATCTAAACCATAGCTGTCACCATGAACTGGGCCATTTGTTAGACGCAATAATCCCAGCTGTTTTAATACAAAACTTAGCTTGTTGGCAGAACTTGTATCAAAGTAATCAATTTGTTCTGGATGACTTGGATCAATTGCCAAAATGCCTTCTACTTTCTCAGGATACATATTCACATATGCTAATGAATACACACCTGCAATTGAATGAGGCATCAGCCAGCACTTTTGAATGTTTAATGCATTCAATGCAGCATCCAGTTCTTCTGTAATATGATCAATAGTACGTGGACGTTCAGTATTATCACTGCAGCCATATCCTAAAGGTTCTAGGACAGTCACTCTTGAAAAACGTGATAACTCTTTCATAAGTGGTTTAAATTCCAGATATGGAGATGGAGAACCGTAACCATTTAAAACGACAATATTTGGTCCTTTTTCACCTGCAGTAATTGCAGTCATTCTTCCAAATTCTGTTTCTAGTGTAGTTCCATAAGGTTCAAATTCTTTTTTTTCTTTCTTTTCCTGTGCTCTGTCAGTCACAACAATAGATGCAAGTGCTCCTACAGCTGCTGCAGCACCAGTTACCAGTAATTTAGCGATGATTTTCATTAAAGTACACCTGCCTTATGATATTATTATACACAATTATGAACTGAAAAAGTATAATGAATCTATGGAGTTGAGGGCTGAAATGAAACGAGTTCATATTACCAATGGAGATGTTTTTAATAAATGGTTGAAAAGCAGGGTTCAAGAACCTTGTGTTCCTTTTAATGAAGCAATGATGAGTCATACAGTGTGTCATGAACCATTTACTGAACAATTTATTACTCATCGTGCGTATCATCATGGAGTAACTGTTCAAAATTATAGAGAGAATTTAAAAGAGTTCTTTGAAGTCATGAATGATTTAAAAAACATTGATGAACTTGTGTTATGGTTTGGCATGGATGCATTTTGTCAGATGAATCTATTAACGATATTGACGGCACTTGAGCTCAAGAATTATACTGGTAAAGTAAAAACAGTTCTTTTTGATGAAAATAAGGATTGGAATCTTGTTCTTTGTATTCAGAAGGTACAAAGAAAACTGCAGGGTTATGTCAATATCTATAATCATGTCCTTGTTTGGCGCAGGTCTATTTTGTGTGATGATGAGTTCATGAATCAGGGAATACACTTCTTTCTGGACTATCATTCACAAGATGGAAAGCTGTCCAGAATAGTGGATGAACATCCTCAGATGAATGAATATGATTTAATCGTACTTCTTCTAAAAAAATCTGAAGAATATGGATTAAGTGATTTACAGGCAAAAGAACTTATACAAAAAAGGAGAAATAAGATGAAACGTGCATTATTTGTGATTGATTACCAAAATGATTTTGTGGATGGAGCACTTGGATTTGCAGGTGCAGAAAAATTGGATGCAAGGATTGTCTCAAAGATTCGTGAGTATGGTGAAGGCAATGTCTGGTTTACAAGAGATACACATTTTGAGAATTATTTAGAAACTCGTGAAGGAAAAAATCTGCCGGTTATCCATTGTGTAAAAGGTACACATGGATGGGATATTTATGGAGAAACAAAAAAAGCACTTGAAGAAGTGCATGCGAAAGGGATTGATAAACTTGTCTTTGGCATGGATGTAACTGATCCTGATACGGCTGCAGTTCTTCCAGAATCTTTGGATGAAATAGAACTTGTAGGTTTGGTTTCTAATATTTGTGTCGTTTCAAATGCGGTTGTGCTTCAGTCTAAATATCCAGAGGCTACCATCATTGTAGATGCACAATGTACAGATTCATTTGATAAAGAACTCCATGAAAAAGTACTGGATGTACTTTCAGGTTTTCAGGTCAAAGTCATTCATCGATAAAGAGTCCTTAAAGGACTCTTTTATTTTAAATAGATTGTGTCAGAATTCAGATAACTGACATAACTGTATCTTCCATCACTATCAATATAGACAACATCAAAATTCTTAATATGAGATGAGTAATGGTCATTTTCAAGGATTTCTTTTTGAAGAAGTTCAATCTGTGGAAGTTTTTCCTGATTGATCTGAATAATACCTTCGCGCAGTTTAGTTCCAGATAAAGCCACTATTTTCTCATTGAGCCATTGTTGTGTCTTTTCATCATCTTCATATCGTCGTATGCTTAACAAATGCATTGGATAGCTGTCTAGCATCTTTTGTTTATACTTGGTGTTGTTTGTAATGAGTTCATCGAGTGTGACAGGCTTGAAATGATTGATGTCAACTCCTGCGTTTAAGATACGGCTTCTTTTTAGAAGAATGCACCAGTAGTCAAACAGAGTATCATTATGAATGTGTCCATGGATCATATAAGAACGGCTTTGTTTAGGGTAGGAAACCATTGGATAATGACATAAATAGACACAATGATTGTGATCAATGATTTCTAAGCTTGTTTTAATTTCTGTGAAATATGATTTGCATTCATCTGTCAGCCAGTGTTCATCATGATTTCCAAGAATCAGTGTTTTCTTCCCCTTTAATTGAGATAAAATGCGTTCTGGATGATGTTCACGATAAAACAAGTCTCCTACAATATAGACTTCATCATTATCAGTAATAGTTGAATTCCAATTGGAAATCAGTGCTTTTTCCATTTCTTCAATGGATGAAAAGGGTCTTTTAGTGAAAGAGAGAATATTTTGATGTCCAAAATGTGTATCTGCAATGTAGTATTTCATAGTTTGATTATATCATGTACATCATAAAGTTGAGATTGAAATTGAGAAAGGTTTGAAATATAATAGGTGCATATTTGTTTGGGGGAATTCATATGATTAAGAAAGAAACAGTGATGATTACTCCATATCAGTGCAAGAGAACACTGCATATTTATCTGCCAGATGAAATGACTGAGAATGAACGTTTTCCAGTGTTATATATGTTTGATGGACATAACTTGTTTTATGATGAAGAAGCGACTTATGGAAAAAGCTGGGGATTAAAGAAGTATCTTGATGAGCACAATAGCCGCTTGATTGTAGTAGGTTTAGAGTGTAATCATAATGGCAATGAACGCTTAAGTGAATTTACACCTTATTCCTTTTATGAGGATGAATGGGGAAATGTGCCTGAAAAGGGAAGAGTACTTGTAGAATGGATGAAAACGGAGCTGAAACAGCATATTGACGCAAACTATCCAACTAAGCCTGAACGTGAATATACGTATATTGGAGGTTCCAGCATGGGAGGATTGATGAGTCTTTACATGGCTATGAAACACTCAGAGACGTATTCTAAGGCAGCTTGCGTATCTCCACACATTTATCCTTGTTATAAGGCACTAAGAGAAGATTTAAACTGTGAGATGAAAGAAAATACAACAGTTTATATCAGCTGGGGAGGACAGGAATATTCGCCAAATATTCTGGCAATGGCAACCGATCAGAATCTGCAGATACTACGTGCATTGATGAAAAAGCCAGGAGTTGATGTGATTCCACATTGTTTTAAAAATGACAATCATTCAGAAGCAGCATGGGAAAAAGAACTCCCTGTCTGGATGAAAGAACTGAATATTGGATAAAAAAGGCATAGTAATAACAACTATGCCTTTTATATGAAATAATCATGGTGTTTTAATGTCTGATTCTTATCAAATGTAATCAGGTCATTGTCTGATGATGCAATAGCTAAAAGAATTTGATTGATGGCTGAAGCGTGAGTTTCTTTAAGCTTGCGTTTCAGCCAGTTTTCATCATATCCTAGTGATTGCAGGTTATGATGCATGATTTTTCCATCAATAATCACATTAGCATGAAGAACATTGTCTTTAAAATCAAGGCCTGTATCTTCAATCTTAATGGGCTCATATTGTTTTTTAGGAAGTATAGAGATTTGTCCAGTTGTTTCCATGATGGCATAGTCAATTTCATCAAGATTAAAATATCCTTGAATTCTGCATTGTGTCGTTAAATCATTGACATCAAAATGTATTTTTCTTAGGTTCTCTTCAATGATTTTTCCATGAAAGATAAGAAGATATGGAACACCTGTTAGAATTCTTCTCGCTTTGATGCTTTTGGAAGTCAGCCAAGATTCAAAAACATTGGAACCTGCATACAAAATCATGGCCAAAAGAGGAATATACCATGCCAAATCATTGTCCAATGCGAAGGTTGCAGCCACATCGCCAATAGTAATTCCTACGATATAATCATAATAAGAACATTGTGAAATCTGTTTAGGACCAGTCCATTTCGCTAAAATTTGAAGTGCGAGAATGGATGAGAGTGTACGTATAAGAAATGAGAATAGTTCCATATTAAGTTCCTCCTGATGTTAGTTTGAGAAAAAAGTTGAAGTCAATTCATCATATTGTCACAAAAACAGGGACAAACTATGATAAAATAAGCTTCCGAAATCAGGTGAGAATATGAAAAAAAGCAAATTTTTTCTGATAAGCAGTTTAACGGCATGTGCTGTAATTTTTTGTCTGGCCATGCTGCCAGTGATAGAAAAGTGGATGCTTCCTGAAATGCTGAGAGATTCACGCAATGAAAATGGTTCTGCGTTAAGATTTAAAGTTGAGGATGCACAGGCTGTTGTATTTTATCCTAAAGACAGTGAACAGGAATTTGTTGAAACAATGACATCTTATATTTTCGATGATTTGTCAAAAATGGATCTGACTTCAGAAAAGATAAAAGTAGATTATCGCAATTTTTATTCAGAACCCTACTTGTTTTTGTGTTTTGATGCTGTTGATGAACAGGGGAAACTGTTAAAGGTATATAGTGGAATTTGTGATACACAGACCCACCAGGCTGTTGAATTGGATAGTTTAGTGAGTGAATCTTTCTATGAGGTTGTTTCCAGTGAACTGCGTTATCAGACGAAAGCTTCTGGAATATTGCACGATTTAGCTTATACAAGTGAATTCTATGAAAAAACGACAAAAGATGCACTTAGAAATCTGGAGTTTTTTTTGAATGAAGAGGGTGTAGAAGTTTATATTGAAACTGTACTTGCGAATCAGACTGTTCTTTTAAGTGCGGAACTTGAGTCATCTTTGTTTTATACACTGATGAAAGACGATCAGGCTTTGTATCAGCCAAGTGATCTGGTTCATCCTGTTCGTCATTATGTGGATGTGAATCGTCCAATGGTTTCACTGACTTTTGATGATGGTCCTGTGAAAAAGAATACAGAGCTTGCGATTGAACTTTTGAATACCTATGATGCACGTGCTACATTCTTTATGCTGGGATATCGTATGGAAAGAAATCATGAAGTTGTATTGGATGTATTGAATTCAGGTCATGAGATTGCATCTCATACTTACAATCATCCTGATTTAACAGAAAAGAAGACAAATCTAAGTTATCAGTATTCTAGAAATCAGGAAATATTAAGTGAAATTACACAAGGTCAAGCTTCCATTGGATTATTAAGACCACCTTATGGAGCATTCAACCAAAAAGTGAAAGAGAGTTCACCGTATCCTTTAATTCTGTGGAGTTTAGATACGCTGGACTGGAAAACATTGGATGCACAAGCAACTCATGATCACATTATGACAAATGTAAAAGATGGAGATGTGATATTACTTCATGATTTGCATGCTCCTAGTGTTGAATCATTAAGAACAGTTCTTCCTGCACTGGTTGATGCAGGATATCAGATCGTGACTGTCAGTGAAATGATGGAAGCACGCGGCATAGAAATGCAAAATGGAGTTAGTTATTCGAAGGCCAGAAAAGAGTAAAACGCACAAGTGTGCGTTTTCTTTTTATACTGCCCTTTTGATGTTGAATAAATATGATATAATAAAAAACTGTGATGGATAATCATTAAGGAGATGGAAATATGAAGTATGATGTCATCATTGTTGGGGCAGGTCCTGGAGGGATTTTTTCTGCATATGAACTTATTCGACTGAATCCTGAACTGAAGGTTGGAGTCTTTGAGTCAGGACATGAATTAAAGAAAAGAAAATGTCCGATTGATGGAAATAAAATCAAATCATGCATCAGTTGTTCAAGCTGCTCAATTATGAGTGGATTTGGCGGTGCAGGTGCTTTTTCAGATGGAAAATACAACATTACTAATGATTTTGGAGGAACACTTTATGAATACATTGGTAAAAAAGAAGCACTTGATTTAATGCATTATGTAGATGAACTGAATTTAAAGTATGGAGGACAGGGGACAAAGTTGTACAGTACAGCTGGAACACGATTTAAAAAGCTCTGTCTTCAGAATGATCTGCATCTTTTGGATGCATCTGTTCGTCACTTAGGTACAGATATCAATTACATTGTTTTAGAGAATTTGTACAATGAATTGAAAGATAAAGTAGACTTCTATTTTGATACACCTGTAAAGATGATTGTTAAACATGATGACAGTTATGAAATTCAGTGTGAAAAGACATCTTATTTTTGTGAACAGTGTATTGTTTCTGCAGGTAGAAGCGGAAGTAAATGGATGGAAAAGGTATGTCATCACTTAGGTATTGAAACAAAATCCAATCGTGTTGATCTGGGTGTTCGAGTAGAACTTCCTGCAGAGATTTTTTCTCACTTAACAGATGAACTTTATGAATCTAAAATTGTCTATCGTACTGAAAAATATGGAGATTTGGTACGAACATTCTGTATGAATCCAAAAGGAGCCGTGGTGAGTGAAAATACCAATGGCATCATTACGGTGAATGGTCACAGTTATGAAGATCCTGCACGTCAGACCAGCAATACGAATTTTGCACTGCTGGTTGCGAAGCATTTTTCTGAGCCTTTTAAAGATTCCAATGGGTATGGAGAAAGCATTGCCAAACTCAGCAATATGCTGGGAGGCGGAGTGATTGTACAGCGTTTTGGAGATTTGATTCGCGGAAGAAGAAGTACACCTGTAAGAATGAAAGATTCTTTTATGGTTCCTACATTGAATGCGACTCCAGGAGATTTGTCTCTGGTGCTTCCTAAGCGTATTTTAGATGGCATCATTGAAATGATTTATGCACTGGATAAAGTGGCTCCAGGAACAGCGAATGATGATACACTGCTGTATGGAGTGGAAGTTAAATTCTACAATATGGAAGTTGCAGTCAATGAAAATCTGGAAACATGCCATCGTGGTCTTTATGTCATAGGAGATGGCAGTGGAATTACTCATTCTTTATCACATGCTTCAGCCAGCGGAATCCATGTCGCACGAAAAATTATTGAGAAATAAGAAGAACACCGGAATTCCGGTGTTCTTAAATTTTTATCTGTGATAAAACATCTTTCAAAGATGCATTAATGCATAAATCTGCATTTTGATCATATCGTGTTGTGGATTTATTGATAATCACTAAATGAGAACCCTGGAAATAACGTATCAGACCAGCTGCAGGATAAACTGTTAAAGAAGTTCCTAAGACAATCATGACATCTGCATTCATGATCATATGTACTGCATCTTCTAGATCTTTGTTGTTGAGAGCTTCTTCATAAAGCACTACATCTGGTTTAATGATACCTCCACATTCACAAATAGGAATGGATTCAGCACTTGTAACAGATGAAACAGGATGAAACTTTCCACATTTCATACAGTTGTTTCTTAAGACAGAACCATGCAGTTCTACAACATGTTTGGATCCTGCTTCAGTATGCAGTCCATCAATATTTTGAGTAATCACGCCCAAAGAGATTCCTTTGGCTTCACATTTTGCGATAAATTCATGAGTCATCGATGGCTGTGCATCTTCATAAATCATCTTATTTTTATAGAAACGATAAAATTCTTTTGGATTCTCTAAGAAAAAAGAATGAGAAATGATTTCTTCTGGCGGATAGTCATACTCCATGTTGTATAGACCATCCGTACTTCTGAAATCAGGAATACCACTGTCTGTAGAGACTCCAGCACCAGTAAAAAAGACAATGCGTTTAGCGTGATTAAGAATTGTCTGAAGCTGTTCAATCTGATTCATGGTGTACCTCCCTGTACTGATTTAATATTTTATTTAGATGATTTTGATAGGCACTTATTAAACTTTTAGGCTGTATGATTTTTACTTGTGTGCCTAATGTCGCAAGCCATCCCATCAAAGTAGGGGATATGGATGATTTAACATTAACAGTAAATGTTTTCTCATTTTGTGCTAGGATAAGGATATCTTCTCCAAACTGATCTAGCACTAAAGAGGCAAGGCGATCTGAATTTTCAAATTCCAGGGTCATGCTGACTTTTTCACCAGAGTACATATTGATGCGCTGTGAACGATATTGTTGAAGGTTGAAAGGCTTTGATTCATAAATGATATCTGTGCAGATGACCTGATCCATTTTATCTGCACGGTACTGACTGATATCTTCATGATGATCCATTTTCATTAATACATAATAGGATTTATTTTCCCAGACAAGACCATAGGGATCTCCCTGATAGGTCTTTTTTTGTTTTCGATAATGTCTTTTTTTATCAAGACCTAAATCAAAATAAGTGAATTGTATTTTCTTTTTTTCGCGGATTGCCTGTAAAAGCGTATCAATCGTATAGAAGATTTGTTCATTGGAACTTTTAGGATAGTCAATATCCATAAAAAGACTATCTTTTTCATAAACTGTTGAGAATTGCAGTAGTTTATCTTTCAGCTGCTGTGTTTTCTTTTCGGACAGGAAAGAAGAAGCACTTACTGCATCTATCAAAAGCTTCAGTTCTACAGATTCAAAGATACGTCCACTCAGCACATATCCCATAGAAGGGGTACGAACAAACTGAATTTCCAAACCAATACTTTCAAGGACTTTAAAATCATCATAAATAGCTTTTCTTTCACAGGGATATCCTTGAGATTCTAATGTGGAAATGATTGTGGGCATGCTTAAAGGATGGGACAAATCACTTTGTTCCATCAAAAGTCTGCAAAGCGCAAAGATACGATGTTTTGAATTTTCTCTTTTCATGTTTTTATTTTATCACTGTACGAATTAAAGGACAATGAAAAAGAATCATAAGATTATAATAACCTCAGTCAGTGAGGTTGATAAAATGAAAAAAGAAAGATTGATTTGTGGTTTAGTTCTTATAATGATGATGAATTGGATGATTCATGGTGAATTAGGTGCGGTGATTTATTTTGGAGCTGTTATGACAGGACTATTGGTGTATTATCGTTCGATTTGTCTTGAACAAATATTTGAATCTGCTTTGTTACGTTTTGTCTTGATTCTATCTGTTTCATTGTGTTTTTCACAGGAAATGAAGCTGTTTGATGCTTGTGCATGGTTAATGATGTCGGTGACATCCAGTGCATATACACAAAGAATTCAAAAGTCAGATGCAGCTTTCTTAAATCAGTTAAGCATATTCAACATGCTTTTGATGCCTGTAATGTTAATTCTTGTATTATGCTGCATGAATGGGTCAGAAATAAGCTGTTTCATTTTGATGAGTGTTTTGTCCTTCTATCAGCCTAGTGGATTGCCTTTGTGTAATCCACTGGATAGCTTTGAAGTATCAAAGCCTGCTATTAAATAAAACGGACTGTTTTCAGTCCGTTTTCAGATTGTTGACAAATAAGTGCTTATCATTGATGGTAGGCACTTTTTCAATGATTTGCAGCGGAAAAGAATGATATTTTTATACTGAAACCACAAAAAAGAATGACATGAAGCTTTATTTACAGCTCCATATTGCCATT